>DATDBH010000145.1:0-12001 GCA_036524985.1 Microlunatus sp.
CCACTCGATGTCCGCGAGACCGCCGGGACCGAGCTTGGTGTGCTTGGCCGGGTTGGCTCCCCGCGGCAGCCGCTCGGCCTCCACTCGCGCCTTGAGGCGGCGGATCTCGTGCAGCTGCGCGGGCGACAACCCGCCCTCGGGCCACCGCTTGGCGTCGATCAGCTCCATCAGGGCGGCGGCGAGCGGTCGGTTGCCGGCCATCGCGTCGGCCCGCACCAGTGCCTGCATCTCCCAGGTGGACGACCAGCGGCTGTAGTAGTTGCGGTACGCCGACAGGGTCCGGATCAGGGCCCCACCCTTGCCCTCGGGCCGCAGGTCGGCATCGAGACTCAATGGCGGGTCCGCGCTGGGTCGGGTCAGCAGTCGCCGGAGCTCGGAGATCACGGTGCCGGCGATCTTGGTGCGGTCGGGGGCTCCGGGCTCGCTGTCCTCCATCACGAACATGGCGTCGGCGTCGGAGGCGTACGACAGCTCCCGACCGCCCCAGCGACCCATGCCGATCACCGCGATCTCCGGCACCTCGGTCGACTCCGAGGTCCGTCGGACGACCTCGAGCGTGGTGTCGATGGTGGCCGACGCGAGCTCGGACAAGGCATCCCCGACGACCAGCACGTCGCTCTTGCCCAGCAGGTCACCGGCCGCGATCCGGAACAGCTCGCGGCGGCGGATCGCTCGGACGGACTCGACCGCCTTGACCGGGTCGGTGTGGCGGCCGGCAGCGGCCCGCATCTCGGCACAGAGGTCGGCCTGCGACTTCGGCACCAGCTCGGCGTCGTCGGCAAGCATCTGCATGGTCTGTGGCGCTCGCTGGAGGAGGGCGACCGCGTACCGGCTGGAGGCGAGGATCCGGGCCAACCGCTCGGCCATCATCCCCTCGTCGCGCAGGGCGCGGAGATACCAGGGGGTGCTGCCGAGGGTGTCGGAGACCTGCCGGAAGGCCAGCAGGCCGTGATCAGGATTCGGGGCCGTGGCGAACCAGCCGAGCATGGCCGGCAGCAGCTGGCGCTGGATCTCGGCCTGCCGGGTGACGCCCTGGCTGAGCGCGGCGATGTGGCGGAGGGCCGCCTTGGGATCGGCGTAGCCGAGGGCCTTGAGCCGATCCTCCGCCGAGGACTCGGTCAGCCGCAGATCCCGGGACGGGATCCGCGCCACGGCGTCCAGCAGCGGCGAGTAGAACAGCCGCTCGTGCAGCCGGCGGACCCGCTGACCGGAGTGCTTCCAGATCGACCGCACCTGCTCGGCGGGTTGGGCGTAGCCGAGGGACCGGCCCAGACGTCGCAGATCGTGCTCGTTGTCGGGGAGCACATGGGTCCGCCGCAGCTGGAACAGCTGGATGCGATGCTCCAGGGTCCGCATGAACTGGTACGCCAGCCCGAAACCCTTGCCGTCGTCGCGACCCACGTACCCGTTGTCGATCAGGGCCTTCAACGCGTCGAGGGTGGCCCGATCCCGCAGCCGCTCGTCGACCCGCCCGTGCACGAGCTGCAGCAGCTGGACGGAGAACTCGACGTCGCGCAGCCCGCCGGCCCCCAGCTTGATCTCGCGGCCGGCGTCGCGGGCCGGGATGTGGGCGATCACGCGCTTGCGCATGGCCTGGGTGTCGGCGACGAAGTTCTCCCGCTCGGCCGCCCGCCACACCATCGGCGCCACCATGTCCACGAAATCCTGAGCCAACGCCAGATCGCCGGCACTGGGCCGGGACTTGAGCATCGCCTGGAACTCCCAGGTCTTCGCCCAGCGTTCGTAGTAGGTGCGGTGGCTGGACAGCGTCCGGACCAGCTGCCCGGCCTTGCCCTCCGGCCGCAGCGCCGAGTCCACCTCCCAGATGGTGCCGGCGGCGGTGAACGCCGAGCAGACCCGGGTCAGCTCGGCCGCCATCCGGGTCGCCACGCTGACCGCCTGCTCGCTCGTGATCATCGGCTCACCGTGGTCGTCCAGCATCGGCTCGGCGACGAACAGCACGTCGACGTCGCTGACGTAGTTGAGCTCCTGGGCTCCGCACTTGCCGAGACCGACCACGGCCAGTCGCGTCTTCAGTCCGTTCGGTCCGACCTTGGCCCGCCCCATCGCCAGGGCCGCCTCGAGCGTGGCGTCGGCGAGGTCGGACAGCGCCGAGGCGACCAGCGGCATCACCTCGATCGGCTCCGGGTCGCACACGTCCCAGGCCGCGATCCGGAGCAGGTGCCCGCGGTAGGTGAGCCGCAGACCGTCGCCGACAGGATCGGTCGCCACCGGCAGCGGGTCATCGGGATCGGCGCCCACCGAACGGAGCAGCTCGGCGCGGATTCCTTCGGGGGTGAGGGGTTCGACCTCCCCGTCGAGCCAGTCGAGATGCTCCGGATGAGCGGTCAGGTGCCGGCCCAGCGACTCGCTGTTACCCAGCACCCCGACCAGGTGCCGGGCCAGCTGACCCGGACCGGCCAGCCGGTCCATCAGATCGGGGATCACCTCGGCGAGGCGGTCGAGGCCGGTCAGCGCCAGGTCGGGGTCGGCGGCGTCCGCGACCAGATCCAGCAGGTACTCGCGGTCGTCGTCCCACTCGGACAGGATCTTGACGGCGGTCGCGGCGTTCTGGAAGCCACGTCTGGCCAGGACTCCCTGGGTCGTCTCGATCCGCCTCACGTGGATCGATGTTACTGGTGTGTAAACGCCGATCCGGCGGACCTCGGTGCGTGCGGCAGGATGGGCCGGTGCCCAGCCGACCCACTGCCGCCGAGGCCCTGCTCGATCAGAGTCGCGCCCTCCTCGCGTGGCTGCCGGACCTCACCGACTCCGACCACCGACGTCCGACGGTGCTGACGGGCTGGGACACCCGGATGCTGATCGCCCACCTGGTGCTGATCGAGCTCGGCACCGTGCGGGTGCTGGGTCTGCCGAGCCAGGAGAAGCCGCTGTCGCCGTACGCGTTCGTCGCGCGCTACCGGCCGAGCGTCGAGGCCATCGCCGCGTCGACCGCGGACACGGCTGGAGAACGTACGGGCCGCGAGCTCGTGGCTGCCTTGCGCGACGCCGTCGACGACGTCGAAGCGGCACTGACCGGTCCGCGCCCGCCGGTGGTCCAGGCACCGCGCGGACCGCTCCGGGTCGAGGACTGGCTCGAGACGCGGATCGTCGAGCTGGTGGTGCACGCCGACGACCTGAACCGCACGTTCTCCGAACGGACGGCTATCCCTCTCGTCCGCTCGGCCCTGGGTCGGACGATGCGCTCCCTCGCCCAGATGCTCGCGGACGCTCACCCGGGACGGTCGGTCGAGGTCCGCATTCCGCCGTACGCGGCCGTGCAGTGCGGACTGGGCGATCCCGGCCCCACCCACACCCGCGGCACCCCGCCCAACGTGGTCGAGACCGACGCGCTCACCTTCCTGCGGCTGGCCACCGGACGGATGTCCTGGAGCGAAGCGGTCGCGGTCGGAAAGGTGCACGCCTCCGGTCTCCGCGCCGACCTCTCCAGCGCGCTGCCGCTGTTGTCCTGAGGGTGCCACGTGCCCCTGCGGAGAGAACACCCCGCCCGGGCTCAGGGAACTGCGACACGCCGCGGTGGAGCCTGATCGGGGCGACTCTTACGCACCTTCACAAGACCTACAAAACCGGCAGCAACCTATGCAACTCCATCGGGGTCACCTGTCGGCGGTACTCGTCGAACTCGGCCCGCTTGTTCCGCAGGAAGAAGTCGAAGACGTGGTCGCCGAGGGTCTCTGCGACCAGATCCGAACGCTCCATGATCCGGATCGCCTCGTCCAGGTTCCGGGGCAGCGGCTCGATGCCCAGCGCCTGGCGCTCCCGCTCGGTGAGACTCCAGACGTCGTCCTCGGCCCCTTCCGGCAGCTCGTACTCCCCCTCGATCCCGGCCAGACCGGCGGCCAGCATCAGCGCGAAGGCGAGGTAGGGGTTGGCGGCGGAGTCGATGGAGCGCAGCTCGACCCGAGCCGAGGACCCCTTGTTCGGCTTGTACATCGGCACCCGGACCAGCGCGGACCGGTTGTTGCGCCCCCAGCAGATGTAGCTCGGGGCCTCGCCGCCGCCGACCAGCCGCTTGTAGGAGTTCACCCACTGGTTCGTCACCGCGGTGATCTCGGCCGCGTGCCGCAGCAGCCCGGCGATGAAGTAGCGGGCCACCTTGCTCAGGTGGTACTCGGCACTGGCGTCGTAGAACGCGTTGTTGTCGCCCTCGAACAGCGACATGTGGGTGTGCATGCCGGAGCCGGCCTGGTCGCTGAACGGCTTGGGCATGAAGGACGCGTTGATGCCCTGGGACAGCGCCACCTCCTTCACCACCACCCGGAACGTCATCAGGTTGTCGGCGGTGGACAGCGCGTCGGCGTAGCGGAGGTCGATCTCCTGCTGGCCCGGCGCCCCCTCGTGATGGGAGAACTCGACCGAGATGCCCATCTGCTCGAGCATGGTGATCGCCTTGCGCCGGAAGTCGCTGCCGGTGCTCTGCGGGGTGTGGTCGAAGTAGCCCGAGGAGTCGACCGGGATCGGCGACTCTCCCGGGATCACGGGGTCCTTGAACAGGAAGAACTCGACCTCGGGGTGGGTGTAGAAGGTGAAGCCCAGATCGGCGGCCTTCTTGAGCGTGCGCTTGAGCACGTAGCGGGGATCGGCGTAGGACGGGGAACCGTCGGGCATGGCGATGTCGCAGAACATCCGGGCCGTCGCCGGGCTGGAGTCACGCCACGGCAGCACCTGGAAGGTGGAGGGGTCGGGCCTCAGCACCATGTCGGACTCGTAGACGCGCGCGAATCCCTCGATCGCGGACCCGTCGAAGCCCAGACCTTCGGAGAAGGCCCCCTCCAGCTCGGCGGGAGCGATGGCCACCGACTTCAAGAACCCCAGGACGTCGGTGAACCACATCCGGACGAACCGGACGTCCCGCTCCTCGATCGCCCGCAACACGAACTCGGTCTGCTTGTCCACGGCGTCAGTCTGCCGTGTCCCGGACCGTCGCGTACGCAGGGACCCCGTGTCTCGCTCGTGACGCCGGACACCGGCCCGTCCGGCTCCCGGGTGGATGAGCCGTGCGCCGTTAGCCTGAGGCAATGTCGTTGCCCGGGTGGTATCCCGATCCCGCCGGGACCCCGAATCGCTTCCGCTACTGGGACGGACACGCGTGGTCCTCCGACACCACCGACAACCCCGTCACGGCACCGGGTGTGGGTGGTGGTGCCGGCGGTTCCGGTGACGCGGGCTCGCCCCCCAGCGAGAAGGGGCGGCGCCGTCTGGGACCGTTGGTCCTCGCCCTGACCACCCTGGTCGTGCTGATCCTGATCGGGGTCTTCGTGGTCCGGGGCCTGGTCGCCGACCGCCCGATCGTCGATCCCGGACCGCTGCCGTCCTCGACGGTCTCCGGCTGGGACGACAGCAGTCCGACCGCCGAGCCGGAGACGCCGACGACAGCCCCCTCGCCGTCCGAATCGACCCCCACACCGACACCCACGCCGACCGAGGAGCAGCCGCTGCAGCCGTGCCCGGAGGGGCAGCCCGCGGCCCGCCAGGACCATCCCTCGGATGGACGCGTCCACGGTGGCGGGCTCTCGTTCCCCGAGGTCTCGGGCTGGCAGAACACCTCCGGCGCGTCGTTCAGCTGGGCCTTCGACGTCGGCGAGCAGATGAAGCTGGCGGAGTCACCCAGCTGGTATGCGAACCTGGCCGTCGGCGCCCTGTTCACCGGGGACGGGTTCGACGAGCCGCGCCGCTCGGCGGAGCTGGTCATGCAGTGCGTGATCACCTCGGGTCTGTACCCGTACTTCACCGACCGCCGGGACGTCTGGTCCAAGGCGGTCACGGTCGACGGACGCCCCGCCTGGTCGATCCGGGCTGAGATCGAGGTCGACGACCCGGACCTGGACACGAGAGGCGACGTCGTCGAGGTGATCGTGGTCGACACCGACTCACCGGAGTCCTTGTCGATGTTCATCGGGGCGGTGAACATCGGCGACCGATCCTTGATCAAGACGATGGACTCGACGATCAGGAACCTGCGCGTCGAGTAGCGGTGAATCGCCTCCCGGACAGCCTCTCCTCCGTGCGCGAGCAGAGCAGTCGCCGCCAGCCACACACCCGGTCCGTGTCGAGCCGGCCTCACCGTGGCCTGCCGGCTCGACAGTCCTGGGTCGTGCGGGGGCTCAGGCTTGCTTGTTCACCGGAGTGTCCGGGTCGTCGCCGGCCGGGGCCGGTCCGTGCGGCTCCACCCCCGGACCGTTGACGAGGTCGGCGACGGCATCGCCCACCGCCTTGTCCACCTTGCGCCAGTAGTCGACGACTCGTTCGGCGATGTCGGGCCGCACGGTGCCCAGGGTCGAGGCGATCGTCTCCACCAGCCGGTCCCGTTCCGCGGCGTCCATCACCTGGTTGACCAGGGCGTTCGCCTGGCTGAAGTCGTCGTCCTCGGGCCGCAGCGCGTACGCCGTCCGGACCATGTCACCGTCACTCTCCCAGCTGTGACCGGCGAACAGGTCGGCGTGCACCGCCGGACCACCCTCGGTGTTGGGCGAGTAGACCGGCTGCCCCGGGTTGAACTCGTACCGCATCGGTCCGTCGAACTCGTAGGAGTTCACCGGCACCTTCGGCCGGTTCACCGGTAGCTGCAGGTAGTTGGGGCCGATCCGGTAGCGGTGCGTGTCGGCGTACGCGAAGACGCGGCCGAGCAGCATCTTGTCCGGGCTGAAGCCGATGCCCGGGACGACCGCACTGGGCTCGAAGGCCGACTGCTCGATCTGGGCGAAGAAGCTCTCCGGGTTCCGGTTCAGCGTCATGGTGCCGACCTTGATCAACGGGTAGTCCTCGTGCGACCAGATCTTGGTCAGATCGAACGGGTTCACCCGGTAGGTCTTGGCGTCGTCGTACGGCATCACCTGGACCGACAGCGTCCAGGACGGGAAGTCCCCCTTCTTGATGGCGTCGAAGAGGTCGCGGCGATGAGCGTCGGGATCCGTGGCCGCGGTCAGAGCGGCCTCGTCGTTGGTCAGGTTGTGCACGCCCTGGGCGCTGTGGAAGTGGTACTTGACCCAGGACCGCTCGCCGGCCGCGTTGACCCACAGGTATGTGTGCGAGCCGTAGCCGTTCATCTCCCGCCAGGACCGGGGGATGCCGCGGTCGCCCATCAGGTAGGTCACCTGGTGCGCCGACTCGGGCTGCAGGGTCCAGAAGTCCCAGCGCATGTCCCAGTCCTGCAGACCAGAGTCCGGCAGCCGCTTCTGGCTGCGGATGAAGTGTGGGAACTTCATGGCGTCGCGGACGAAGAAGACGGGGGTGTTGTTGCCGACCAGGTCGTAGTTGCCTTCGGTCGTGTAGAACTTCAGCGAGAAGCCGCGCGGATCGCGCACCGTGTCGGCCGATCCCTGCTCACCGGCGACCGTGGAGAAGCGGGCCAGCATCTCGGTCTGCACGCCCGGCTGCAGGAAGGCAGCCTTCGTGTACGCGCTGACGTCCTCGGTGGTCTCGAACACGCCGAACGCACCGCCACCCTTGGCGTGCACGTTGCGCTCCGGCACCCGCTCCCGGTTGAAGTGCGCCATCTGGCCCAGGAAGTGGAAGTCGTGCAGCAGCAGAGGTCCGTCGGAGCCGACACTCAGGGAGAACTGGTCGCTGGGCGCCGGGGCGCCGTTGTCGGTGGTGGACACGACGGGCGAGATGGCGCCGTCACGGGTGGTCGCGGTGACCTCGGTCATGGAACTACTCCTTCAGTGGAGGGTCGTAGGAGTTGGTCTGTCCGCCGGTCGGTGCTGCAGCTGTGATGGGGATGTTGTGCCGTCAGATGCTGGCTCGGGCGCAGGTGGGGCAGGTCCCCCAGTAGGTGACCTCGGCCTCCTCCACCAGGTAACCATGGGTGTCCTCGGGGATCGCACACGGCATGGCGCCGACGACACAGGGCACGTCGGTCACGGCGCCGCAGCTGCGGCAGACGAGGTGGTGGTGGTTGTCGCCGGTGGCCACCTCGAACTTCATGGCCGAGCCCGCCGGCTCGAAGCGACGCAGGATGTGGTGCTCGGTCAGGGTGTTGAGCGCGTCGTAGATCGCCTGGGTCGACACCGCACCGATACCGGTCCGGACGCGCTCGGCCACCTGGTCGGCACTGAGGTGCGGATCGGCGTGCACGACCTCCAGCACGGCGAGCCGAGGCTGGGTCACCCGCAAGCCGACCGCTCGGAGGCGCTCGGCCCAGCTGAGCGCTTGCACTGCGGTGGCCATCTCCCTAGCGAACCACGTTTTCTGGAATGATTCAACTAAAGCCGCAGCCCCCTCACTCCGCGTGGGTTCGAACCCGCGCGGAGTGAGGTGGCGGACCGGGTCAGGGTCAGGCTCTGGCGACCAGCTGGCCCAGGCGAGTCCAGGTCTCGACCACCGTGTCGGGATTCAGGGACATGCTGTCGATGCCCTCCTCCAGCAGCCACTCGGCCAGGTCGGCGTGGTCGCTGGGACCCTGACCGCAGATGCCGACGTACTTGCCGCGCGCCTTGCAGGCCCGGATGGCGGCGCTGATCATGAACTTCACCGCCGGATCGCGCTCGTCGAACGAAGCGGCGATCAAGGCGGAGTCCCGGTCAAGTCCCAGGGTCAGCTGGGTCATGTCGTTGGATCCGATCGAGAACCCGTCGAAGTGGTCCAGGAACTGGTCGGCGATCACCGCGTTCGACGGCAGCTCGCACATCATGATCACCTCGAGGCCGTTCTCCCCGCGGACCAGACCGTGGCTGGCCAGCAAGTCGATCACGCCCTTCGCCTCGGCCACGGTCCGGACGAACGGGATCATGATCTTGACGTTGGTCAGGCCCATCTCGTCGCGCACGTACTTCAGGGCCTCGCACTCCATGGCGAAGCAGTCGGCGAACTCCGGCGACAGGTACCGCGAGGCGCCGCGGTAGCCGATCATCGGGTTCTCCTCGTGCGGCTCGTAGAGATCGCCGGCCACCAGGTTGGCGTACTCGTTGGACTTGAAGTCGCTCATCCGCACGATCACCGGATGCGGGGCGAAGGCGGCCCCCAGCATCGAGACCCCCTCGGCCACGCGGGTCACGAAGTAGTCCCGGGGACTGTCGTACGCCGCCACGGCCTCGGTGATCTGTGCCTTCAGGTTCTCGTCGGCGAGGGTGTCGAGATCGAGCAGTGCCTTCGGGTGGATACCGATCTGCCGGTTGATGATGAACTCCAGCCGGGCCAGCCCGATGCCGGCGTTCGGCAGCTTGGCGAAGGAGAACGCCTGGTCCGGGGTGCCGACGTTCATCATGATCTTGACCGGGATGTCCGGCATCGAGGCCATCGCCGTCTCCTGCACGGTGAAGTCGAGCATGCCGTCGTAGATGAAGCCCGTGTCGCCCTCCGCGCAGGAGACGGTGACCTGCTGACCCTCGGCCAGGTCGCTCGTCGCGCTGCCTGTGCCGACGACCGCCGGGATGCCCAGCTCACGGGCGATGATCGCGGCGTGGCACGTACGGCCGCCGCGGTTGGTGACGATGGCCGAGGCCCGCTTCATGATCGGTTCCCAGTCGGGGTCGGTCATGTCGGCCACCAGCACCTCCCCGGGCACGAAGCTGGCCATCTGCGACACCGAGCTGAGCACCCGGACCGGACCGGCACCGATCTTCTGGCCGATCGCCCGGCCCTCGATCAGCACCGAGCCCTTCTCGTCGAGCCGATACCGCTGCACGGTGGAACCGGCGCGGGACTGGACCGTCTCGGGTCGGGCCTGCAAGATGTAGAGACCACCGTCGCCGCCGTCACGACCCCACTCGATGTCCATCGGACGGCCGTAGTGCTCCTCGATGGCCAGTGCCTGGCGCGCCAGCTCCGTCACCTCGTCGTCGCTCAGGCTGAGCAGGCCGCGCTGCTCGACGTCCACCTCGACGAACTCGGTGGTCTTGCCCACGGTGGCGTCCGAGGTGTAGATCATCTTGATCGCCTTGCCGCCGACCCCGCGCTTCAAGATCGCCGGCCGACCGGCGCGCAGAGCCGGCTTGTAGACGTAGAACTCGTCCGGGTTCACCGCTCCCTGCACGACCGCCTCCCCCAGACCGTACGAGGACGTGATGAACACGGCGTCGTCGAAGCCCGACTCGGTGTCCATGGTGAACATGACACCCGAGGCGCCGATGTCGGAGCGCACCATCTTCTGGACGCCGGCGGACAGGGCGACGGCCTCGTGCTCGAAGGAGTGGTGCACGCGGTAGGCGATCGCACGGTCGTTGTAGAGCGAGGCGAACACCTCGCGCACCGCCGTGAGGACGGCGTCGATGCCGCGGATGTTCAGGAAGGTCTCCTGCTGACCGGCGAAGGAGGCATCGGGCAGGTCCTCGGCGGTCGCGCTGGAGCGGACCGCGAAGGACGCCTCGGCGTTGTCGCCGGCCAGCCGCTCGTACGCGCCCCGGATGTCGGCCTCCAGATCGGCCGGGAAGGGCTGCTCGATCACCGCCGTACGGATCCCCTTGCCCACCCGGGCCAGCTCGTCCACGTCGTCGGTGTCGAGGTCGGCGAGTCGTGAGTTGATCAGGTCCCCCAGACCGGTCTGGGAGATGAAGCGCCGGAACGCGTCCGCGGTGGTGGCGAAGCCGTCGGGCACCTTCACCCCGGCCGAGGTCAGGTTGGCCACCATCTCGCCGAGCGAAGAGTTCTTGCCCCCGACCTGCTCCAGGTCGGCCAGACCCAGCTCGGAGAACCACCGGACGTTGTCGGTGGCGGGGCCTGCAGTGGTGGGGGTCGCGGTGGTCATCCGGGGTCCTCTCGAGGTGGGGGCAAGCGGTCGGCGGGCGCCGGGTGGTGCGGTCAGGCGGTCTGGGGCGTACGGGACTGCAGGATCACCGTCGACATCTCCTCCACCGACTTGGCGGAGGAGTTGATCGACGGGATCTTGTGGATGCGGTAGAGGGTCTCGGCCCGACGCAGCTCGAACGTGCACTGCTCGAGCGAGGCGTAGCGGGAGTTCGCCCGACGTTCGTGACGGACCTGGCTCAACCGCGCGGCCGTGGTGGTGATGCCGAAGCAGCGATCGCGCAGGTGACGGATCGGCTTCGGCAGCTCGTTGCTGTCGAAGTCCTCCTCCACCAGCGGGTAGTTGGCCACGAAGATCCCGTGCTGCAGAGCGAGGTACATCGTGGTCGGCGTCTTGCCGCAACGGGACGGGGCGATCAAGATGACGTCCGCCTTGTCCAGCGCCCGCATGCTCTGACCGTCATCGTGCTCGATCGCGTACTCGACCGCTGCCATCCGCGCGTTATAGCGCTTGACGTCACCCAGTCCGTGCAGCCGCGCGGCAACCCGCTGGCCCTGCTGGCCGAGGATCGCCTCGACCTTGGTCATGTGCAGGTCGAAGAAGTCGATCAGCGGGCAGCGCGACCGGTGCAGCTCGTCGCGGATCTCGGTGACCGCGGTGGTGGAGAAGGCGAGCGGGGTGACCGGGCCGTCCATGGCCGCGTCCAGGGTCGCCACGACCTTGCGCGCCTCCTCGACGGTGGTGATGAAGGGGATCAGCCGCCGCTCGAAGCGGAGCTCGGGAAACTGGATGAGGAGCGCGTTGCCCATGGTCTCGGCGCTGATCCCGGTGCTGTCGGACAAGAAGAAGACCGGCACTGCCGGGGGTTCGGCCGCCGGCCCGTCAGGTGTCGAGATCCCCATCGGCTGCCTCCGGCTCTCTGTCGTGGACCAGACCAGGATCGGTCCTGGACTAGACCAGACACGTTACTGGTATCAGCCCGTCAGATTGCACTCAAGAGCGTGTGAATCCGCACACGGGTGAACGTCACACGGGCACTTATCTCCACAACCTTGCTGACGCACTGCTCCGTGCACTCACGCAACCTCTGCACCCTCCACGTGCGTGAGTGCACGAAGGAGTGCGTCATTCCTGAAGGAGTGGGGCCGTGTCAACCCCCCGACTACCTCGTTGTTTTGGGTGCGCCGGCGGTATCTGAGCGCGCCTCGATTAAGGGTCGGGGTCAAGGATCGGCCGGAGGCCGACCGCGGAGCGGCCGGAGGTCCTTGACGCCTACCCGTCGAGGCGCAGGCTTTT
>DATDBH010000146.1:0-5787 GCA_036524985.1 Microlunatus sp.
CTCGACCGGGTCGATGTGCTGGTAGAGGTTGGGATCGACCTTGATGGCGCTGGCATGCAGTCCCGCCTTGTGGGCGAACGACGACAGACCAACATAGGGGGCGCGAGCGCTCGGTGGAACGTTCGTCACCTCGGCGATCGCATGCGATAACCGCGTCGCCTCTGGAAGCGATCCGGCTGGCAGCAGATCCCAGCCGTACTTGAGTTGGAGGTTGGCCACGACGGTGACGAGGTCGGCGTTGCCGGTCCGCTCGCCGTAGCCGTTGACGGTGCCCTGCACGTGCATGGCGCCGGCGTCGACCGCGGCCAGGGTGTTGGCCACCGCGCAGCCGGTGTCATTGTGGCAGTGGATACCCAGCTGGGCGCCCGTGGTGCCGGCCGCGCCGACGATCTCCCCGATCCAGGTCGGGAGCATGCCGCCGTTGGTGTCGCACAGCACGACAACCTCGGCGCCGGCCTCCGCCGCCGTGTGCACGACCTCGAGCGCGTACGCCGGGTTGCCTCGGTAGCCGTCGAAGAAGTGCTCGCAGTCGACGAACACTCGCATCCCCTCCGAGCGAAGATGGGAGACCGTGTCGGAGACCATGGCCAGGTTCTCTCGCAGCGTCGTGCGCAGCGCCTGCTCGACGTGCCGGTCGTGGGACTTGGCCACGATGCAGGCCACGTCGGCCCGGGAGTCACGCAGCGCCGCGGTCAGCGGGTCGTCGGCCGCTGCCAGGCCCACCCGGCGGGTGAACCCGAACGCGGTCAACGTCGCGTTCTTCAGCGGCACCGCTCCGGAGGCCATCTCCGAGAAGTACGTGGTGTCGCTGGGGTTGGCACCCGGCCAGCCGCCCTCGATGAAGTCAACGCCCAGCTCGTCGAGCAGCGCGGTGATGGCCAGCTTGTCGGTGACCGAGAGGTTGAGGCCCTCCTGCTGTGACCCGTCCCGCAGGGTCGTGTCGTACACGTGGAACGGGACCGGCGCTGGCCTGACAGGCGTCGACATCTGTGGGCTTCCTCGGATCTGTTCGGGGGTTCGGGTGCGTCACGGCAACAAAAAACCTCCCGTACAAGCACAGGAGGTCGGCGCGCTGAAGGAGTTTCAGCGCGCTAGTCGATAATCACCAAGGACGACACGACACAAGTCCTACCGCATTCGCGGCGTCTTGGCCAGCACCTGTCCACGGAGTGAATCGTGGCGTGGGCCCCGGCCGGGCGCGTTTGGTCGAACATTCCGTCACTCGACGGAATCTCCAGCCCACCCGACTTGACCCGTACGAACATTCCGTCACTCGACGGATTCTTCGACCCACCCGACTTGACCCGTGCCAACATTCCGTCACTCGACGGATTCTTCGACCGACACCAGGCCGGGCCAGTACGTCCGGGATCCTGAAGGGTGCTCAGACGATCCGCTGCATCCAGCCGTGCGTGTCCTCGGCGCGGCCGTACTGGATGTCCATCAGCGCCTTGCGCAGCGCCGTGGTGACCTCTCCGGGCTCCCCCGAGCCGACCACCACGTCACCCTCGTCGTTGTGCAGCGACGCGATCGGAGTGATCACCGCGGCCGTGCCGCAGGCGAACATCTCCGAGATCCGGCCCGTCACCAAACCCTCGAGCGCCTCGGCCACGCTGATCCGGCGCTCCACCGGGGTCAGACCCCATTCTCCGGCCAGCGTGAGGATGGAGTCGCGGGTGACTCCCTCCAGGATCGAGCCGCTCAGCTCCGGGGTGACGATCTCGCCGTCGGTGGTGATCAGGTAGACGTTCATCCCGCCCAGCTCTTCCAGCCAGGTGTGCTCGGCGGCGTCGGCGAACATCACCTGGTCGCAGCCGTGCTCGGCGGCCTCCTGCTGCGCGATCAGACTGGCGGCGTAGTTGCCGCCGCACTTGGCCGCTCCCGTCCCGCCCGGGGCCGCCCGGGTGTAGACCGTGGAGATCCAGATCTTGACCGGCTTCATCCCCGACGCGAAGTACGACCCGGCCGGACTGGCGATGCAGGCGTAGGTGACCCGGTGCGCCGCGCGGACCCCCAGGAACGCCTCGGAGGCGAACATGAACGGCCGCAGATAGAGGCTCTTCTCGCCCCCCGACGGGACCCAGCTGACGTCCGCGGCCACCAGGGCCTCGATACTGCCCAGGAAGTCGTCCGGCTCCAGCACCGGCAGCGCCAGCCGGCGGGCCGACCGCGCGAACCGGTCGGCGTTCTGGTCGGCTCGGAACAGCCAGACGCTGTCGTCCGGATGGCGGTAGGCCTTCAGCCCCTCGAAGATCTCCTGCGCGTAGTGCAGCACCGCCGTCGCCGGATCTAGGGCGAACGGTCCGTACGGCACCACCGCCGAGTCGTGCCACCCATCGGCCAGGGTCCAGGTGGCGACCGCCATGTGATCGGTGAAGTTCGTCCCGAACCCGGGATCGTCGAGGATCGCGAGCCGCTCGCTGGTCGAACGAGGGTGGGGATTCCGGCGCTGCTCGAACTCCAGCGCCCATCGGTTGGCCATGACGGTCACGCT
Source organism: Microlunatus sp. (assembly GCA_036524985.1). Classification (GTDB taxonomy): domain Bacteria; phylum Actinomycetota; class Actinomycetes; order Propionibacteriales; family Propionibacteriaceae; genus Microlunatus. The sequence continues at coordinate 2,495 of DATDBH010000146.1, forward strand.
AACGCACCTCCTGAGATGGCCCTGACCTGCTGGCAGGGCGTGGTTACGATGCGCCGGTGACCGCATCGACGAGTTCCCGACCCCTCCAGCTCGCCGTGATCGGCGGTGATGGCATCGGACCTGAGGTGGTCGCCGAGGGCCTCAAGGTCCTCGACGCCGTGGTCGGTGAGGGCGCGGTCACCACCACGCACCACGACCTGGGGGCCAGCCACTGGCAGCGCACCGGTGAGGTGCTGCCGGACTCCGTGCTGGCCGAGCTGGCGCAGGCCGACGCCATCCTGCTGGGCGCCGTCGGCGCGGCACCCGGCGCCACCGACGTGCCCAGCGGGCTGCTCGAGCGGGGCCTGCTGCTCAAGCTGCGCTTCGCCTTCGACCACTACGTGAACCTGCGGCCCAGCCGGCTCTTCCCCGGCTCGGTCACCCCCCTGTCCCCCGCGGTGACCGCGAAGGGCGAGATCGACTTCGTCGTCGTCCGCGAGGGCACCGAGGGCCTGTATGTCGGCAACGGCGGCGTCGTCCGCGCCGGCACCCCCGCCGAGATCGCCACCGAGGTGAGCATCAACACCGCGTACGGGGTCGAGCGCGTCGTCCGGGACGCCTTCGAACGGGCCACCCGCCGGCGCAACAAGATCACGCTGGTGCACAAGCACAACGTGCTGGTGCACGCCGGCGGCCTGTGGAACCGACTGTTCACCGAGGTGGCCCGCGAGTACCCGCAGGTCAACACCGACTACCTGCACGTCGACGCCGCCACCATCTTCTTGGTGCAGGACCCGGCCCGGTTCGACGTGATCGTGACCGACAACCTGTTCGGCGACATCCTGACCGACCTGGCCGCGGCGGTGACCGGTGGCATCGGGCTGGCGGCCAGCGGCAACATCAACCCGTCGGGGGCGTACCCCTCGATGTTCGAGCCTGTGCACGGTTCCGCTCCCGACATCGCCGGCCAGCAGATCGCGGACCCGACGGCCACGATCCTGTCCGTCGCCCTGCTGCTGGATCATCTCGGTCTCTTCGACGAAGCCGCCCGGGTGGAGCGGGCGGTGCTGGCCGACCTCGCTGCGCGCACCGGACAGCGCCGGACCAGCGAGGTCGGCGATGCGATCGTGAGCGGTCTCTAGCGCAAGCTCGCCCGGTCCGGAACCTGCCGCGGTCCGCGGCTCCCCTCGCGAGGAGAGTAGCGGCTGACGCGGCAGTGGCGAAGCGGTGTCAGCCCTGCTGGGCGGGGCTGACGGCGGCGCGGGTGGATGCCTGAACTACCTGCTCCTGCACGAGAATCGACGGGGTGACCGAGTGCGCGCGACGGGCCCGACGGCGCGGCTGGTCGCCGTTCGTCGGGGGCTGGCGGGAGGCTGCCCAAGCGTCGGGGTACATCTCGTACATGATCGATTCCTGTGTCCGGTCGAGCGGGTGGATAGCCGAAATACTAGGATGTCCGACTATCGGATGCCCTATATGTGGACACTTCTTCCCACATGCTGGACCTCTCGCCCGGCGAGTCGGCCCTCGTCGCGCACACTGACCAGGTGAGCGCCCCGCCCGAGTTGCCCGCGCTGGTCGTCCGAGCCCTGCGCATGTCCCTGCACCGCGGCTACGTGCAGGCGTCGCGCACCGAGACCGGCCGGCTGCTGGCCACCCTGGCGGCGACCCGGACAGGCACCATCGCCGAGTGCGGCACCGGCTGCGGGGTGGGCGCCGCCTGGCTGCGCAGCGGTGCCCCCAAGAGCACTCGCGTCATCACCGCCGAGCTCGATCCCGAGCTCGCCCACGGCGTGATGGACATGTTCGCCGACGACGACATCGACGTGATCCACGCCGATTGGTCCGATCTCGCCCAGCACGGTCCGTTCTCCCTCGTGTTCCTGGACGCCGGCAGCGCCAAGCAGTTCCCGCGCGAGCAGATCGTCGATCTCGTGGCCGAGGGCGGCATGATCGTGCTCGACGACTTCGTGCCCTGCCCCAGCTGGCCGCCGCTGGCCGCCGGCCGGGTCGATGTGCTCCGGCAGGACTGGCTCTCCGACGAGCGGTTCACCAGCGTCGACGTGATGGTCGCCGAGGACACGTCGGTGATCATCGCGGTCAAGCGCTGAGCTCGACGCCCGCCCGACGGCGCTCCGGCCGGGCGCCCGAGTCCCGCGCGTCGGTCACGTAGGCTGAGCCGGTGGCGCAGGGGCAGAACAAGGCGATGCGGATCAGCATCGGTCTCTTGCTGATGACCGGCTTCGTGATGATCTTGTTCGGCCTGGTCACCCGCTACGCCGGCACCTGGGGAGTGCCCTACTTCACCTTCACCTCCGACCGCGGATCGCCCTGCACCAACAACTTCACCGGCTACGTCTGCGACCCGTTGACCCTCGCCGATGTCCAGTTCTACAGCGACGCCGAGCTCCCGGCCGACTCGAAGGTGATCGGCGGGCGCTACGTCGCCACCCACGATTACGTGCTCCAGGCCAGGGTCGAGGTGCCGCAGGCGTCCGCGGCCGCCGCGATGGCAGCGCTGGCCGACGAGTTCGGACCGTGCATGGCCGGGCACCCGGCGCCGATGGACACCACCCAGCTGACGGCGGTCTGCGTGTTGGCCAACGATGACGCCGTGACCCGCGAGGGTGAGCCGCCGAGCAGGCTGTTCGTGATCGGCACCGGAGTGCGCACCGACGACGGCACCCGGGTGATCGACATGACCGTCCGCTCCCGCTGATTGTCGTCGCTCGCTGTTCCGCTCCACTCTCCTACCCGCCGTCCGCGAAATCCCCAGCCCAGCGAACCGTCGTGAGCGGCCGTGCAGCGGAGCGCCCGGTCCTGTCTGGACTGAGGAGATTGCAGACACGCTTTTCGTCTGCGATCGACGAGGGAAGACAGGATCTCTCGGCGCGCAGCGGAGCAGCGAATCGACGACAACACAGCTCAGCGGGCGGCTGTACCCTCCACGTAGTCATCGTCGTGCGACTTGACCCAGGCCATCAGACCGCGGAGCTCGTGGCCGGTCGCCTCGATCGGGTGCTCCTCGGCCTTCTTGCGCAGCGCCTTGAACTCCGGCGCACCGGCGTCCTGGTCGTCGATGAAGCGCTTCGCGAAGGCACCGCTCTGCACGTCGGCCAGCACGGCCTTCATGTTCTCCTTGACCCGCGCGTCGATCACCCGCGGACCGGACACGTAGTCGCCGTACTCGGCGGTGTCGGAGACGCTCCAGCGCTGCTTGGCGATGCCGCCCTCGTACATCAGGTCGACGATCAGCTTCAGCTCGTGCAGGCACTCGAAGTAGGCGACCTCGGGCTGGTAGCCCGCCTCGGTCA
>DATDBH010000147.1:0-13173 GCA_036524985.1 Microlunatus sp.
GCGGGCGGCAAGATCATCAACATGCTGGCGATCTTCGCCACCCTCTTCGGATCGGCGGCGTCTCTCGGTCTCGGTGCGATCCAGATCGCCTCCGGTCTGCAGGCCAACGGGGCGATGGCCCAACCGAGCGGGATCATCTACGTCGTCATCATCGCCGTGCTCACGTGCGCCTTCGTGGCCTCGGCGGTCTCCGGTATCGAGCGTGGTATCCAGTGGCTGTCCAACATCAACATGGTGCTGGCCGCCGCTCTCGCCTTCCTGGTCTTCGTCGCCGGACCTACCATCTTCATCCTGAACATGATCCCGACCGCCGTCGGTGAGTACTTCCAGGATCTGCCGGGGATGGCCTCGCGGACCGCCGCGGCCGGCGGCCCGGAGATGTCGGCCTGGCTGTCGAGCTGGACGATCTTCTACTGGGCGTGGTGGATCAGCTGGACGCCCTTCGTCGGCATGTTCATCGCCCGGATCAGCCGGGGTCGCACCATCCGCCAGTTCGTCTGCGGCGTGCTGCTGGTGCCGAGCGCGGTCTCGCTGCTCTGGTTCGCGATCTTCGGCGGATCGGCGATCGGCCTCCAGGCGGCGGCTCAGGCGGCCGGCACCACCACTCCGCTGGTCACCGACGTCGACGGCGTGCCCACCGTGGAGACCGGCATGACGCTCTACAACCTGATGGACGCGCTGAACATGCCGAGCGTGATCACCGGGATCAGCATCGTGTTGATCATGGTCCTGGTCGGCATCTTCTTCGTCACCGGTGCTGACTCCGCCTCGATCATCATGGGGTCGATCAGCTCGTACGGTGTCGAGGAGCCCCGCAAGCCGATCGTGATCTTCTGGGGCGTGATGATGGGTGCGGTCGCCGCGGTGATGCTGCTGGCCGGAGGCGACGACCCGTCCGAGGCTCTGACCGGTCTGCAGCAGATCACCATCGTGGCCGCCCTGCCGTTCGTGGTGGTGATGGTCGGCATGTGCATCGCCCTGACCAAGGACCTCTACTCCGATCCGCTGATCCTTCGACACAAGCTGGCCTCGTCGGTGGTCACCCGCAGCATCCGCAGCGGCGTCAGCCAGCACAACGGCGAGACGTTCGACATCGTCACGCTGCCGAACGCGGTGCCGGGATCCGCGGAGGACGCCGGTCACACCGCGGCCGACGCCACCCCGGCCGGCACGATCAGGTCGAACGCGAAGGACTGACCCCGGCCCGACCGACCCACCGACAACCCACCGACCGACTCCGCGGGTGAGCCATCACCCGCGGAGTTCGTGCATCCGGGCCCCCGTCGGCGGACGTACACTCCCTCCGGCTACGTGCGAGGGAGGGACGGGACGTGGACGAGCGGGAGCGGCACCGCCGCGGCATCGCGTACGGTCTCGGCGCCTACGGCCTGTGGGGGCTGGTTCCGCTCTACTGGCCCCTGCTCGACGCCGCCGGCCCGCTGGAGATCCTGGCGCACCGGATCGTCTGGTCGCTGGTGCTGGCCGGGCTGCTGCTGGTGGTGCTCCGTCGCGGGGGCTGGTGGCGCTCGATCGCCCGCCCGCGCACCCTGCTGCTGCTCACCGTGGCGGCCGCCCTGATCGCGGTCAACTGGGGCGTCTACATCTGGGCGGTGAACAGCGGGCACGTGGTGGAGGCCGCGCTCGGCTACTACATCAACCCGATCCTGTCGGTGCTGCTCGGTGTCGCCGTGCTCCGCGAGCGGATGGCCGTGGCGCAGTGGGCCGCGGTCGGCCTGGCAGGTGTGGCGGTGCTGGTCCTCGCCGTCGAATACGGTCACCCACCATGGGTCTCGCTGATCCTGGCGGCCAGCTTCGCCACGTACGGGCTGCTCAAGAAGCAGATCAACTCCGGCGCCCTGGAGACGCTCACCGTGGAGTCGGCGGTGCTGACGCCGGTGGCCGTCGGCTATCTGCTCTGGCTGCAGGTCAACGGCGCGCTGGTCTTCGGCCACCAGGGGGCGGCGCAGTCCCTGCTGCTCGCGTCCTCGGGCCTGGTGACGCTGATCCCGCTGCTGCTGTTCGCCGCGGCGGCGACCCGGTTGCCGCTGAGCACGGTGGGGCTGTTGCAGTACCTGACGCCCAGCGCCCAGTTCCTGCTCGGGGTCTGCTACTTCGGGGAGGCCATGTCCCCGGCTCGCTGGGTCGGCTTCGCCCTGGTGTGGATCGCCCTGATCGTGCTCACCGCGGCGGGTCTGCGGAGCGCACGTCGGCGCCGACCGGCCGAGCAGGTGCCCGCCCCCGAGCCGATCTGAGCCATTACCACACGATCTGAACCCGAAATGTGATGCTGTCCACCCGCGAGCCCGTCGCACGACGGTGACCACAACGCGCCAGGATATGACCGTCCCCTGCGAGAAGCGGGCCTGTCTGAAAGGACCGTCATGTCCACCCTCCCGTCCAATCCGATCTCCGCGCAGTACGCCGAAGTCGCCAAAGGCGCCTGGATCTGGGCCGTCGTCCGCGGCGCCCTGGCCATCGTGTTCGGCATCATCGCCATGGTGGCGCCCATCGGCACCGCGGTCGTCCTGGCCATCGTCATCGGCGTCTTCGCCGTCGTCGACGGCATCGTCGACCTGATCGACGCCATCCGTCACCGAGGCACCTCAGGTGTCGGACTGCGCGTCTTCCTCGGCATCGTCAGCCTCTTGTTCGGCATCATCATCCTGGTCTGGCCGGGGAAGACGATCGGCTTCATGGTGATCTTGATCGCCATCTGGGCCATCCTGATCGGCGCCCTCCAGATCATCGCCAGCATCGGCATCCGCAAGGAGGCCCCCGGCGCCTGGGTGTGGGGTGTCGTCTCCGGTGCCATCGGTCTGATCTTCGGCATCCTGGTGCTGTTCAACCTGGGCATCGGCCTGGTCGCCCTGATCTGGTTGATCGGCATCTGGGCGATCGTCTTCGGCGTCGCCCTGATCGTGCTCGGCCTCCAGGTGCGCAAGGCCTCCAAGGCCGTCACCGCCGGCTGAGCATCGCCTCCGTCAGTACAGGACAACGGCGCCGATCCCGTCCGGGGATCGGCGCTGTTGCGTTCTTCACGCTTCACTGACGATGTCGACGAGATCCTGCCGCTGGCCCTGTCGTTGGGTAACGTCCTCCGACATCACCACCGGAGTCCAGCGCTCCTCCGCTGCCGTCGAGAGACCTTGCCGGGCGGGACCCGCCCGGGTGCGCGGATCCAGCACGACACGAGCGAAGCGAGCCACCATGAGCGGGAACAACCCTTTCGGCAACCAGTCCGGGCAGCCTGGCCAGGGCGAGCCCTACCCCGGTCAGCAGGGTCAGCCCGGTCAGCCCCAGCCGGGGCAGCCGTACGGCGGTCCCGATGACACAGGCCCGGCCTACGGTCAACCGACCCCGAGCGGGCCCCACCCGGCGTACGGCCAGGGTGGACCTCAGGGTCCCAGTCCTCAGGGCCCGGGCGGACCCAGCGGGTCGGTGGGTCCGGGTGGACCGCAGCAGCCGTACGGGGTGTACCACCCCGGCGCGCAGCAGCCCCCGAAGAAGTCGAAGGCTGTGCCGATCATCATCGGCGCAGTGGCGCTCTCCCTGGTCGTCGCGGCCATCGGCATCGGGGTGGCCGTCAGCCGCGGAGGTGAGGACCCGGTCGCCGGTGGCACCACGAGCGCGCCCCCGGCCGAGGGGAAGAAAGCCTCCGATGCCGTTCAGGGCTACCTGGAAGCACTTGCCGCCGGGGACGCCCAAGCCGCCCTCGCGTACGCGAGTGTCGCGCCGACCGACACGACGTTCCTGACCGACGAGGTGCTGACAGTCTCCCACCAGACCGCGCCGATCACTGCCATCAACGTGCCCGAGGTCGATGACGACTACGCATACCGGGTGGCTGCCTCCTTCGTGATGGGCAAGCAGGCCATCAACACCGATTTCTCGGTCGAGAAGGACGGCGACGCGTGGAAGCTCCGTGATGTCGCGGCCGATCTGGATCTGCAGTCGAAGCGAGCGAAGACGCTGCCCCTGCTGATCAACGGGGTGAACGTCGAGACCGACGAGATCTTGCTGTTCCCGGGGTCGTACGCCTTCACCTCCGGGAACAAGAACGTCGACTACGGCACGAGCAGCACCGTGATCGTGAAGAGCCCGACCGAGTACCCCGACGGCCTGTCCGACATCCGGCCCACCCTGACCTCGACCGGCGACAAGGCCTTCACGAACGCGGTCGAGGACAGCGTCAAGAAGTGCATGAAGTCCAAGGACCTCAAGAACCCCGGCTGCCCGAACCACGTGACCAAGGTCACCGGCGGGAAGCCGAAGGAGGGCACGTTCACGTGGAGCTACGACAAGGACGCCCTGGACAACCTGAAGCCCCGTCTGGACTACGACAACCCGGCGGTGGCCGAGGCGTCGGTCTCCCTGTCCATGAGGGCCGTGGGCGACTGCGCGGGAGGCGGCTGCCAGATCACTCCGATCATGTCTCCGGATCCGGTGGTCAACCTGACCCAGAGCCCGTTGAAGGTCGTCTGGAAGCGATGAGGTCGCGCATCCGCTGAGCCGTGGACGATCATGTCGATCGACGGCCGGGGCGTGGGTAGCATCACAGACGTGACGCAATCCACCCCGGCCCTCGACTTCTCCACCTTCGACCCGGATGTGAGGGTGCAGGACGACCTCTACCGGCACGTCAACGGTGCCTGGATCGAACGGACGCCGATCCCCGACGACAAGCCGTTGACCGGGTCCTTCATGATCTTGCGGGACGCCGCTGAGGAAGCGGTGCGCGACATCATCACCGGGATGGACCGCTCGGTGGCGCCGGACGGCAGCGATGAAGCCAAGATCGCCGACCTGTACGCCAGCTTCCTCGCCACCGACACCATCGAGGCGGCCGGTGCGCAGCCGTTGAGCGACGTCTTCGCCCGGATCGACACCGTCACCGAGGTGTCCGAGCTGATCGAGCTGATGGGCGCGCTGGCCCGCGGCGGGGTTCGCGGCCTGGTGGGCGTCGACACCGAGTCCGACCCGGGCGATCCGAACCGGTACGTGATGTTCGTCGGGCAGAGCGGACTCGGCCTGCCCGACGAGGCGTACTACCGCGAGGCCGAGTACGGCGAGATCCGCGAGGCCTACCTGGGTCACGTCGGGCGGATGCTCGAGATCGCCGAGGTCGACTACCCGGCGACCCAGGCCCAGCGGATCGTCGAGCTGGAGACCGACATCGCGACGTGCCACTGGGACAAGGTCAAGACCCGCGACCTGAAGCTCATGTACAACCTCGTCTCGCTCTCCGACTTCAGCGCCGGCAGCCCCGCGCTGCACTGGCGTACCTTCATGGCCGGGGCCGAGATCGACGAGCGCCACATGGCCGAGCTGGTCGTCGAGCAGCCGTCCTTCTTCACCGACGTCGCCGCGCTGCTCACCGGCGACAGGCTGCAGACCTGGAAGGTCTGGTTGAAGTGGCGGGTGATCGGGTCGTACGCGCCGTACCTCTCGAGTGCCTTCGTGGACGAGAACTTCGCCTTCTACGGCACCACGCTGCAGGGCACCCCGCAGCTGCGCGAGCGCTGGAAGCGGGGGGTCGCGCTGGTCGAGGGCGCCCTCGGTGAGGCCGTCGGCAAGGTGTATGTGGAGCGGCACTTCTCGCCGGTGGCCAAGCAGCGGATGGACGAGCTGGTGGGCAACCTGATCAAGGCATACCACTCCTCGATCACCGAGCTGGACTGGATGACCGACGACACCAAGGCCGAGGCCCTGACCAAGCTGGCGAAGTTCCGGCCGCACATCGGGTTCCCGAGCAAGTGGCGTGACTACTCGGCCCTGGAGATCCGCGCCGATGACCTGCTCGGCAACGTCCAGCGCTCCTCGTCGTTCGAGCTCGATCGCTCGCTCACCAAGATCGGTCAGCCGGTGGACCGCGAGGAGTGGCTGATGACCCCGCAGACGGTCAACGCCTACTACCACCCGCTGAAGAACGAGATCGTCTTCCCGGCCGCGATCCTGCAGCCGCCGTTCTTCAACGAGAACGCCGACGACGCGGTCAACTACGGCGGGATCGGGGCGGTCATCGGTCACGAGATCGGGCACGGTTTCGACGACCAGGGGTCGACCTGCGACGGTGACGGCGCCCTGCGGGACTGGTGGAGCGAGGCCGACCGGGCCGCGTTCGAGGAGCGGACCGGGGCCTTGATCGGGCAGTACGACGCCTTGTCGCCGGTGGAGGCACCCGACTCGAACGTCAACGGCAAGCTGACCATCGGCGAGAACATCGGTGACCTCGGTGGTCTGTCGATCGCCCTCAAGGCCTACCGGATCGCGCGCGGCGACGCCACGCCAGATCCGATCGACGGCTACAGCGACGAGCAGCGCCTGTTCCTGTCCTGGGGAGCGATCTGGCAGTCGAAGTCGCGGCCGGAGCTGATCAAGCAGCGGCTGGCCACCGACCCGCACTCCCCCAACGAGTTCCGCTGCAACCAGATCGTGCGCAACGTGGACGACTTCTACGTCGCCTTCGACGTCACCCAGGGCGACGCCCTCTGGCTCGACCCGTCGGAACGGGTCGCCATCTGGTGAGGTTGCGTCGAACTCCACCCGACCCGCCGCTGATGCGGCGTGTCACGTCAGTTCGAGCCCGGTCGGGGTGAGTTCGACGCCATCCGGCCGGCGAGCACACACGAACGGCCCCCGCTCGAGTCCGAGTGGGGGCCGTTCGCACCTCGTACGAGGGTGACGCTCAGCGGTGCAGGTCGAACCGGTCCAGCTCGGTCACCTTGCCCCAGGCGGCCACGAAGTCGCGGACGAACTTCTCCTGCGCGTCGTCGCTGGCGTACACCTCGGCCAGAGCGCGCAGCTCGGAGTTCGAGCCGAAGACCAAGTCGGCACGGCTGCCGATCCAGGTGGCCTCGCCGGTCGCGTCGTCGGTGGCCTGGAAGGCGTGCGAGCCGGGATCCAGCGGCTTCCAGGTGGTGCCGAGGTCCAGCAGGTTGACGAAGAAGTCGTTCGTCAACACGCCGGGACGCTCGGTCAGCACCCCGACCGAGGTGCCGTCCCAGTTGGCACCGAGCACCCGAAGACCACCGACGAGCACGGTCATCTCCGGCGCGCTGAGGGTGAGCAGATTGGCCTTGTCGACCAGCAGGTACTCGGCCGGCAGGGACGCGTACTTGCCCGCGTAGCTGCGGAACCCGTCGGCGGCCGGCTCGAGGTAGGCGAACGACTCCACGTCGGTCTGCTCCTGACTGGCATCCACCCGTCCGGGGTGGAAGGACACCACTGCGTCGACCCCGGCGGACTGGGCCGCCTGCTCGACCGCCGCATTGCCCGCCAGCACGATCAGGTCGGCCAGCGAGACCCGCTTGGCGCCTGTCTGACCTTCGTTGAACCGGGTCTGGATCCCCTCCAGTGTCTCCAGCACCGTGGTCAGCTGCACCGGGTTGTTGACCTCCCAGTCCTTCTGCGGGGCCAGCCGGATCCGCGCGCCGTTGACGCCGCCGCGCTTGTCGCTGCCGCGGAAGGAGGACGCCGCGGCCCAGGTGGTCGACACCAGCTGGGCGGTGGTCAGCCCGGAGTCCAGGATCTGCTGCTTGAGGGTGGCCGCGTCCCCGTCGTCGATCAGCTCGTGGTCGACGGCCGGCAGCGGGTCCTGCCACAGCAGCTCCTCCGACGGCACCTCGGAGCCGAGGTAGCGCGCCAGCGGGCCCATGTCGCGGTGGGTCAGCTTGAACCACGCCCGGGCGAACGCGTCGGCGAACTCGGCCGGGTTCTCGTAGAACCGGCGCGAGATCCTCTCGTACGCCGGATCGACCCGCAGCGCCAGGTCGGAGGTCAGCATCCGCGGTTCGCGGCGCTGGGACGGATCGTGGGCCAGCGGCACGAGATCGTCGCCGGCCCCGTTCTTGGGCCGCCACTGGTTCGCGCCCGCCGGGCTGGTGAACAGCTCCCACTCGTAGGAGAACAGGATGTGGAAGAACTCGTTGTCCCACCGGGTCGGGTGGTAGGTCCAGGTGACCTCGAGACCACTGGTGATCGTGTCGTCACCGGTGCCGGTGCCGAACCCGTTCTTCCAGCCCAGACCCTGGTTCTCCAACGGAGCAGCCTCGGGATCGAGACCCAGGTTGCTGTCCGGAGCCGCGCCATGGGTCTTGCCGAAGGTGTGACCGCCCGCGATCAGCGCGACCGTCTCCTCGTCGTTCATCGCCATCCGGCCGAACGTCTCCCGGATGTCCTGCGCCGAGGCCAGCGGATCCGGGGTGCCGTTCGGGCCCTCCGGGTTGACGTAGATCAGCCCCATCTGCACGGCGGCCAGCGGCCGATCCAGCTCCCGGTTGCCGGTGTAGCGCTCGTCGCCGAGCCAGGTGGTCTCCGGGCCCCAGTAGACGTCGTCGTCCGGCTCCCAGACATCCACCCGCCCACCGGCGTAGCCGAAGGTCTCGAAGCCCATCGACTCCAGCGCGACGTTGCCGGCCAGGATCAGCAGGTCGGCCCAGGAGAGGCTCTGGCCGTACTTCTTCTTCACCGGCCACAGCAGCCGCCGGGCCTTGTCCAGGTTGACGTTGTCGGGCCAGCTGTTCAGCGGAGCGAACCGCTGCTGACCGGCACCAGCGCCGCCCCGACCGTCGCCCACCCGGTAGGTGCCGGCGGAGTGCCAGGCCATCCGGATCATCAGCGGACCGTAGTGCCCGAAGTCGGCCGGCCACCAGGGCTGCGAGGTCGTCAGCACCTGCTCGATCTCGGTCTTGACACTCGGCAGGTCGAGCGTGGCGAAGGCGGCGGCGTAGTCGAACTCGGCGCCCAGCGGGTTGGCCACGGCCGGGTTCTTCGCCAGGACCTTGAGATTGAGCCGGTTGGGCCACCAGTTCTCGTTGGCCGTCCCGTTCGTCGGGTGCGGCTGTTGCGCCTCTCCGTGGATGACCGGGCAGACGCCCGCCGCCTCGGTCTCCTCCCCGGTCGTGGTCGTCGACTCGGTCTCGTCCTCGGAGACGACGGGGGTGTCGCTGTCTGTCATCGCTGTCCAATCTGTGCGTCGGTCGGCCGGTGGAGTGCATCGTCGGAAGGGGGTGGGGTCGCGCAGCGTGAGCACGTGCCCCAGAAGGTGACCTCGGCGACGCGGACGACGAAGCCGTGGTCGTCGGCCGGCGTCAGGCAGGGGGCCTGGCCGACCACGCAGTCGACGTCCTCGATCGCGCCGCAGTCGGTGCAGATCAGGTGATGGTGGTTGTCCTCGACCCGCAGCTCGAACAGTCCCGGGTGGCCGGCCGGTTCGATCCGGCGGACCAGTCCGGCGTCGGCGAAGTCGCTCAACGCGTTGTAGACCGACTGCAGGCTGGTGCCCGGCACGGTGACCAGCACCCGCGCGAGCACGTCGTCCGCCTTGGCGTGGGGGCGCTCGCGCAGGGCGTCGAACACGGCCCGGCGGGAGTCGGTCACCCGCAGTCCGGCAGCCCGGATCGCGTCGTCGGCGGTGGTCTCTGTCTGGCTGGCGGTCATCGCTACGCACGCTAGCACTCTTTTGAATGACCCAAAAGAGGAAGGGGGTAGCAGCTTGCTGGATGCCCACGCCTCCCCACTCCCTCGCCTTCGGCGGCCCTGCCTCTGGACCCGCTCGGCCGGTGTGCGGCCCCGGCAGGCTCGAACATTCCGTCAGTCGACGGCATGCGCGACGGCAGCAGGCCGCGACGTCGCGAGAATCCGTCGACTGACGGAATGTTCGGACCCGAGGCGCGCCCGGACCAGCGGAGCAACGGACCAGCGCTTGCCGGCCAGGACTCTCACACCGAGCGCGTGACCACCGAGTCGCAGAGGTCGGCCAGCGCGTCGCGCGCAGGCCCGGCGGGCAGATCGATCAAGAAGGAGCGGGCGCGGTCGGCCCGATGCTGGACCTCGGCCCGAGCCTGGTCGACGCACCGATGGGCTCGGAGCAGACCGAGTGCCTCGGCCAGGTCCGCGTCCTCGCGCAGATCGGAGTCCAGCAGCTCCAGCAACCGGGCGTCGGTGGCCGCACCCGGGTCGGCGGAGCGCCGGAACAGCAGCGTCGGCAGGGTCGGGATGCCCTCCCGCAGATCGGTCCCGGGGGTCTTGCCGGTCTCGTCGGAGGTGACGTCGATGATGTCGTCGGAGAGCTGGAAGACAGTGCCGATCTCCTCGGCGTACGCCGCCAGCGCTCGCTGCACCGACAGCTCGGCGCCCGCCACCTTGGCCCCGAACAGCGCGGAGGTGGCGATCAGCGAGGCCGTCTTGTCGGCCACCACGGACAGGTAGTGCTCGAGCGGGTCGGCGTCCTGCGGTCCGACGGTCTCGGCGATCTGGCCCTGGACGAGCCGGGCGAAGGTCCGGGCCTGCAGCCGGACGTAGTCCGGACCGAGCTCGGCCACCTCCTCGGACGCGCGGGCGAACAGGAAGTCGCCGACCAGGATGGCCACGGTGTTTCCCCAGCGAGCGTTCGCACTGACCGACCCCCGGCGCAGCCGGGCCTCGTCCATCACGTCGTCGTGGTAGAGGCTGGCGACGTGGGTCAGCTCGACCACCATGGCCGCGCGCACGACGTCGTCGATCGAGGCTCCCCCCGAGGGCCCGTCGGCCGGGCCGAACTGGGAGGCCAGCACGACCAGCAGCGGACGGAACCGCTTGCCACCCGCCGCAATGACGTGTTGAGCCGCCTCCGTCACCATCGGCGAGTCGGCCTCGGCGGCCCGGAGCAGCGCGGACTCGATCAGCTCGAGCCGTTCGCGGACGGTCGCCTCCAACGCGACCTCCCGCGCCCTTTCAGCCAGCACAACACTCCTCGATCCTCGTCCGCCTCGCCGCGGGCCGCGGCGGGCGAGTCACCATTGTGACTCAGCGGACGAACTCCCCGGCCGTCTGAGCCAGTTCGAGCAGCGGCCCGGGGAACAGCCCCAGAGCCACAGTAGCCACCACGGCAACACCCACGGCCACCAGCGTGGAGGCCCCCGGCTTGATCACGGCCACCGGACCGGCGACCGGCTCGGAGAAGAACATCAGCACGATGACCCGGATGTAGAAGAACGCGGCGATCACGCTGATCACCACGGCCACCGCGACCAGCCACTCCGCGCCACCGTTCCAGGCCGCCGCGAAGACCGCCCACTTGCCGATGAAGCCACTCGTCAGCGGGATGCCCGCGAAGCTCAGCAGGAACACCGAGAACACCAGCGCCGCCGCCGGCGAGCGCCGGCCGAGGCCGACCCAGCTCGACAGCAGGGTGGCCTCGCCGCTGGGATCCCGGACCAGGGTGATCACGGCGAACGCGCCGAGCGTCGCGGCACCGTAGGCGACCAGGTAGAACATCACCGAGGAGACGCTGGTCAGACCGCCGGCGGGAGCGCCCGTAGCAGCCTGCGACGCCCCCACGAACGCGGTCATCAGGAAGCCGGCGTGGGCGATCGAGGAGTACGCGAGCATCCGCTTCACGTCGGTCTGGCTGATCGCCACCACCGAACCGAGGGCCATGGTGGCCACGGCGATGATCGCCATCATCGGCTGCCAGTCCCAGCGGTCAGCGCCGAGCGCCACGTAGAACACCCGCATCAGGGCGCCGATGGCGGCGATCTTGGTGCAGGCCGCCATGAACGCGGTGACCGCCGTCGGGGCACCGGCGTAGACGTCGGGGGTCCAGGAGTGGAACGGCACGGCGCCGAACTTGAACAGCAGCCCGACCCCGACCAGCGCCATCCCGGCCAACAGCAGCAACGAGTCCCCGGTGCCGGCCCGCAGCGCGGTGTCGATGGCCACGAAGTCGAACGACCCGGCGTACCCGTACAGCAGGGCGGCACCGTAGAGGTAGATCGCCGAGGACATCGCCCCGAGCAGGAAGTACTTCAACGACGACTCCTGCGACAACAGCCGCCGACGTCGGGCCAGGCCGCACAGCACGTAGAGCGGCAGCGACAAGATCTCCAGCGCGATGAACATGGTGATCAGGTCCGTCGAGGCCGGGAACAGCATCATCCCGGACAGGGCGAACAACGCGAGCGGGAAGACCTCGGTGTGCTCGACCCCGGCGCGGACCGCTTCCGCCTCCGCCGCAGTGCCCGGTACGGCCGCGGCCTGGGGCGCGAACACGCTCGCGCCGTTCTCGGCGGTGCGGTCGGCGATCAGCAGGAACGAGATCGCGCCGAAGATCAACAGGATGACCCACATGAACGAGGTCGGCCCGTCGACGCTGACCGAGCCCTCGGCGGCCACTGTCGGGGGGTGCACGCGCCAGTTCCGCAGGGTCATGAACAACGCGGCGGCGATGGCGGCGTACACGATGGCCAGCTGGGCGACCCGGCGACTGGCGCGCGGGACGAAGCCCTCGACGAGCACCCCGAGGCAGCCGCCCGCGAAGATCAGGATGAAGGGCATCAACAGCCCGTACTCGATCGTCGGTGCAGTGATCTCCATGTCAGCGACCCCCCTCCGCCGTCACCCACGGTTGTGGATCTGACACTCCGACGTGCTGCATGGTGGCTTCCACCGACGGCTCGATGATGTCGAGCATCGGCTTCGGGAAGACACCGAGCAGCAGGATCAAGATCACCAGCGGGGCCAGCGCGAGGCGCTCCCGACCGTCCAGGTCGTCGGTGATCGTCCGCTCGACGTCGGGCGTGACCGGCCCGGTCATGGTGCGTTGGTACATCAACAAGATGTAGAGCGCAGCCAGCACGATGGCCAGGGTCGAGACCGCGGCGTACGCCGGATACCGGCTGAAGGTGCCGGCCAGCACCATGAACTCGGACACGAAGCTGGACAGACCCGGCAGTGACAGGGTGGACAGACCGGCGAACAGGAACAGGGCAGCGGCCACCGGGGCCACCTTCTGCACCCCGCCGAAGGCGTACACGTCACGGGAGCCGCGCCGCTTGATCAGGTAGCCGACGACCAGGAACAGCCCGGCCGTGGAGAGACCGTGGTTCAGCATGTAGAGCGTCGAGCCGACCATCGACTGGCTGGTGAAGGCGAAGATGCCCAGCACGATGAAGCCGAAGTGGCTGATCGAGGTGTACGCGATGAGCCGCATCAGATCGCGACTGCCGATGGCCAGGATCGCGCCGTACAGGATGGAGATCACCGCCAGCACCAGCACGACCGGGGTGGCCCACTGGCTGGCCTCGGGGAACAGGCCGAGGCAGAACCGGATCATCCCGAAGGTGCCGATCTTGTCCATGACGCCGACCATCATGGTGGCGCCACCGGGGCTGGACTCCTCGGCGGCGTCGGGCA
>DATDBH010000148.1:0-15219 GCA_036524985.1 Microlunatus sp.
TCAAGGGCAACGAGCCGTCGCACATCTATCACATGCCGGGCCAGCGGTTCTACAAGATCACCGGCCCGGAGATCTGCTTCAGCACCGAGGGCGCGGCGCAGCGAGCCGGGTACCGCAAGGCCAAGATCTGACCACGGGAGCCATCCGCCCGGGCTCGTCACCGTAGGAGTCCGGGCATGATGCGGTCTTCCCAGCGTGCCACGTGTCAGTCGAGGACGGGCACGTGGCACTGTGCGACCCCGATGTGACGGCCGGTGTTGCATGACTGCATGTTGGTCGAGGCGGCCTGGCATCATCGGCCCGCGTACCGGCCAGGAAAGACAATGCATGACCGGTGGGCGCTGGCCCCGCAACCGCGCAGGCGCGTGGCGATGCCGGGAACCGACGACTGCACCGGCAGTGGCTGAGGTTCCTGGCCCGGAAGAAGCGCGGCACCATCGCTGCTGTCGTGATCGCCCGCGAGCTCACCGGCTGGTGCTGGTCGCTGGCCACTCTCGACTCTGAGCACACCATGACCGGGTAGCCCACCACCAGCACCACCTAAGCGTCCTTGAGGATCATTGGTCTGGCCGAGCCGCGCCAGGAGCGACCCGCGCTTCTTCTATGAGCAACCCTCCGCCGTCATTGGTGAAGGGCGACCCTCGACCCTAGACAGTCAGTGCACAGTATCGAGAAGAAGCAGTCAAAGATGGTCCTCGAGACCAGCCGGCCGATCGCCGCGATCGCCCGCGATCTTGGAATCAACGAAGGGACTCTCGGTAATTGGGTCAACAAATACCGCAACGACCACCCGACGAGCGAGGAGCTGAACATCTCCGACCGAGCCCGGCTGAAGGAGTTGGAGAAGGAGAACCGTGAGCTGCGGATGGAACGCGACCTCCTAAAAAACCCATTCGTCGGTCGACGGCTATGGAGCCGTGAAAAGGGTGGTGCGCTGGTGCGGTCTGGTGCCGCGTGAGCCCGAGGCCAGGGTCTGTAGCGGACTCGTGCTGATCTGATTCGCGTGCCGGATGGACTCGTGATGGGTGTCCCGGTTGATCCCGTTCGCTTTGTGCTGGCTGCGAGCGCGTTAAGAGAACCTGGGACTGGAGGCAGGACGCTTGGCGTCTGTAGCAGGCGCTATGGAATGTGGCTTCGAGCACGCGAATCAAAATCCTCGTTCACTTTGCGAATCTCCCCAAGGCACCTGGTTTGAGAGCCTAACCGCTGGATCCTGCGGTGTTAATCAGCAGCTTTCTTCACGACATTCTCCCTGGTCAAGTGGTCTTTTGCCGGCTCGATCACCCACTCCGCACCGAGGGGTTAACCGAAAAGCCCCCTTGGACACAGTCGGACGTCGCGGCGGCTGGACATCGCGGCTGGACGTCGCGGCCAGGTCGCCGTCGGCACAACCTCATCCGGTCAGGACCCGTCCACCCTGGGCCCCCGTGGGTCGGGTCCGAGGATGCAGAAAGACCACCACCACAAGGCCGGCTACCCCGCCGATCAGGGACAACGCCACGCCACCGAGCGGGTGGTGCATACCGAGAAGGAGGTACGGGCCCGCTGTGCCCGGCACCAATTCGGCGGTGCCGGACCTCCTGCTCGGCGGGCAACCCGCGCCTGGGCCTAGGACGACGACGCAAGCTTCGGCGTCCCACCGCGCAGACCGAGGCTGACCGCGGCCAGCAGCAGGCATCCGGCGCCCACCGCAACGGTCGCAGCCCGGACCCCGACGGCATCGGCGGCGACGCCCGCCACCAGCGAGCCGACGGCCACGGCGCCCACCGCCACCACGTCGTACATCCCGATCACCCGACCGTGGGTCGACTCCGGGGTCGCTCGCTGCAGCTGGGTCACGCACAGGACCTCGATCAGGATGGTCGCCACCCCGGCGATCCCGACCGCGACCACCCCGACCCCCAGCGGCGAGGCGCCGTTGGCCCCGAGCAGCACCAGGGAGCCGGCGAACACGGCGGTCAGGGCGAAGAGCGTGAGGCCGGGTCGTCGACCGTCCCCGACGTGGTTGACCAGAGCCAGCGATGCGATCGCTCCGACGCTGAGGGCCGTGGTGAGCACGCCCAGCCGCTGGTCGGTCTCCTGTTCGGCGACCAGCAGCACGAGCGCGACGATCAGATAGCCGTACAGGAGGTTGTCGATGACGGCGATGAGCATCGGCGCGCGGATCGCCGGGATGCGCACCGTGGTTCGCAGGACGGGCCAGACACCCTCGAGCAGCTCACCCTCCCCCGGCTCGGGCAGGGGCAGCACCACTCGGGACAGCACGAGCCCGGCCGCGACGAACAGCACCGCGGCGGCGCCGACCGCCTGCGCCGGTCCGAAGCCGAGCAGCAGCAGCCCTCCCAGCGCCCCGGGTCCGAGCACCCAGGCGATGTTCTCGACACCTGTGGTCAGCGCGTTGGCGGTGGGCAGATCGGCGTCATCGACGCACTGCACGCCCGCTGCGGCGAGCGACGGGTATCCGGGAGTGGCGGCCACGGCCGTGGCCGCGATCAGCGCGACGATGACGGCGGTCGAGAAGCCCGCCAGCATCGACGTGACGAGCAGCCCGGTCAGCACGGCCCGCGCGACGGCGGACCAGCGCATGACCGTGGCGCGCGAATGCCGGTCGGCGAGCCCGCCCGCGTGCGCGGAGAGCAACAGGTACGGCGCGTAGCCGAGGGCCACCGTGATCGAGGTCCAGATCGGCGAGTCGGTCCGGCTCAGGACGAACGCCCCGGCCGCGAGCACGACCACCTGCTGCGCCACAGTCGCGATCCCGTGACTCACCAGCAGGGCCACCAGCGCCCGGTGCCTCAGCACGCGGGCGTACGCGGTGGTGCCGACGACTGCCACGCAGGTAGGAGCGTGGATCGAGTGACGGTGATACCGGTCCGCCGACCGTGCAGCGTTCGAGGTGGCGAGCCGCCGCTCTCGGCTCGGGACCGGGTGCCGTCCGTCGAGAAGGAGGCACGGGCCAGAACACACCGCCCCGTCAGCGCGGTGCCGAACCTCCTTCACGCGCCGCGACCGCTCGCCGACGCATCGAGAGGCGCAGGATCGTTCGGTTCATCCGATCGTCTCCAGCCCGAGGAAGACACGCAGGTCCGCGGCCCCGGCGACCTCCAGCGGCTCGCCCCGGATCAGATCGCCGGGGGTGAGGACCAGCTTCTGGTTCAGGGCCAGCTCTCCGTCGCGTCGTTTCAGCCGGACGACCCCGTTGGGCCGGTAGCCGACCTTGCGGCTGACCGCCAACGACGCCGGGTTGTCCTGGAACGCCCCGGAGGTGACCTCCTCGGCCCCCAGCTCGTCGAACGCGTACGCGCAGACCGCCCGCCGCATCCGGGTGCCGATCCCTCGGCCCTGGTGCACCAGGCCCAGCCACGATCCCGTCTCCAGCGTCCGGGTGACCGCGAAGTCCCGCCCGTGCAGCCCCTGGGTGCCGACCAGTTGACCGGCCACCCGGACGGCGAACAGCAGGTCGAAGGAGTCCGGCCCGAATCCCGCCCGGACCGACGAGAAATAGCGCACCAGCTCCGCTGGCAGCTTCTCCGGCGGCGTCAGCGTCCACGGGGTGGCGAACGGCATCGTCCCGGGGGCGTGGATGCCGGCCACGGCGAGCTCGGCCAGACCCGGGATGTCCGCCTCGTCGATCACGGTCAGCTCCAGGTCCCCGGCGCGCAGCCGGAGCCGGTACGGGGGCCAGATGTCCGCCATCGTGGTCATGGTCATGATCATCGACCGGATCCAGTGTCCCGCGCCACCCGGTTTCGGTCCCCGCGCTCAGCCCGTCTGACCCGGTCTCAGCATGATCTTGATCGCACCCTCGGCCTTGCGCTGGAAGATGTCGTAGGCGTGCGGGGCCTGCTCCAACGGCAGCCGATGGGTGGCGAAGTCGTCCACACCGAGCGGGTCGTCGTCGGTGAGCAGGGGCATGATCTGGTCCACCCAGCGCAGCACGTTGGCCTGGCCCATCCGCAGCTGGATCTGCTTGTCGAACAGGGTCATCATCGGCATCGGATCGGCCATCCCCCCGTACACACCGCTCAGCGAAACGGTCCCACCGCGCCGCACGATGTCGATCGCGGAGTGCAGCGCGGCGAGCCGGTCGACCCCGGCCTTGGTCATCAGGGGAGCGGCAATCACATCCGGCAGCGAGGTGACCATCTTCTGCAGGAAGGCGGCCCCGGGTGAGCCGTGCGCCTCCATCCCGACGGCGTCGACCACCGCGTCCGGACCCCGACCGCCGGTCAGCTCCCGGATCGCCTCCGCGAGATCGTCGGTGTGCTCGCTCAGGTCGACCACCTCGATGCCGCGCACCCGGGCGCGAGCACATCGCTCCGGCACCAGGTCCACACCGATCACCCGCGCGATGCCGGGCCGCTGCGCGGCGATCCGGGTGGCCATCTCGCCGATCGGCCCGAGGCCGAGGACCACCAGCGTCCCCCCGTCGGGCACGGCGGCGTACTCGATCGCCTGCCAGGAGGTCGGCAGCACGTCAGACAGGTAGACGAACCGGTCGTCGGGCGGCCCTTCGGGGACCTTGATGTGGGTGCTGTCGGCCAGCGGGACGCGCAGGTACTCCGCCTGGCCTCCCGGCACCGAACCGTAGAGCTCGGAGTAGCCGAACAGGGCCGCGCCGCTACCCTGCTCGCGCACCTGGGTCGTCTCGCACTGGGTGTAGAGCGACTGATCGCACATGAAGCAGTGGCCGCAGGAGATCTGGAACGGCATCACCACCCGGTCGCCGACCGCCAAGCGTGACACCGCGGAGCCGACCTCCTCCACGACGCCCATCGGCTCGTGCCCGAGAACGTCACCTGCGTTCATGAAGGCGCCCAAGGTCTCGTACAGGTGCAGATCCGATCCGCAGATGTTGGTGCTGGTGATCCGCACGATGGCGTCCGTCGGCTGCTCGATCCGCGGATCCGGCACGTCCTCCACCGACACCTTGCGCTTGCCCTGCCACGTCACTGCCCTCATGGTCGCCATCTCCTGGTACTGGTGTGCTGCTGGGATACTGATCCTTCTGGGATATTGCGACTTTACGCTGTATACCTAGGGAGGGCCCGCTTCGGGGTGGCACGAGAGGTGAACCATGTCGGACCGGTCAGCTATTGAGGTGACGCGCGCCCCTGCGGCGACGGGTCGACCGCAACCTCCCGGCGCGGAGGCGGATCGCCCGCAGGACATCCCACATCGCGGCTGGGTCCAGATCCTCAAGCGCAGCTGGGCCCAGGCGACCGAGGACCAGATTCCCCTGCTCGGCGCGGGTGTCGCCTTCTTCGGCTTCCTCGCCCTGTTTCCGACACTGATCGCGCTGGTCCTCGCGTACGGTCTCTTCGCCGACCCGTCGACCATCGCCGACCAGGTCTCCTCCGCGGGTGGCGCTCTGCCCGCCGAGGTCAAGGACCTGATCGTCACGCAGCTGACCGAGCAGTCCCAGCGCACCGGCGCCCTCAGCGTGGGCGTGATCATCTCGCTGCTGCTCGCCCTGTGGAGCGCATCCGGTGGCGTCGCCAACCTCGTGCTGGCGATCAACACCGCCTACGACGAGACCGATCAACGCACGCTGGTGCAGAAGCGGGTGCTGGCCCTGGCCCTCACCTTCGGCGCGATCATCTTCATGATCATCCTGGTGACGCTGATCGCGGTGCTCCCGATCATCTTCTCGGTGTTCGAGGGCGGGCCGCTGCGCTGGCTCGTCCAGGTGGTTCGCTGGGTGCTGATCGCGGTCTTGATCATGATCGCGCTCGCGGTGCTCTACCGGGTCGCTCCGGACCGCGATGCCCCGAAGATGCGGTGGGCTTCGCCCGGAGCGATCGTCGCCACCCTGCTCTGGCTGGTCGTGTCGGTCGGCTTCTCGCTCTACGTCACGCTGTTCGCCAGCTACGCCAAGACCTATGGGGCGCTGGCCGGCATCGTGGTGCTCCTGATGTGGCTGTGGCTCACCTCGTACGCCATCCTGTTCGGGGCCGAGATCAACGCCGAGGCCGAACAGCAGACGATCAAGGACTCCACCGTGGGACCCGAGCAACCGTTGGGTCAGCGCGGCGCCGTCGCGGCTGACTCCCGACCCCCGACCGACCGCGACGCAGACGACGACGTCGACGCCGACGACCACGCCCCTTCTGCGAGAGGACTAGCCATGACCAACGGCACCGAGGACCGGCTACCGACCACCCGAATCGGGGACACGGTCGCGACCGCCCCGCCCCCCGACGACTCGATCGCGGCACTGATCACCCAGATGACCGAGGAGTCGAGCCGCCTGGTCCGGACCGAGCTCAAGCTCGCCCAGGTGGAGATGACCGAGAAGGCGAAGACCGCCGGCGTCGGCATCGGCGCCTTCGGCGTGGCCGGAGTCCTGGCCCTGTTCGGCATCGGTTGTCTGATCGCCACGGCGATCTTCGCTCTCGCCCTGGTGCTGCCGACCTGGGCCGCGGCCCTGATCGTCGCCGTCATCGTGCTCGCCGTCGCCGGGGTGGCCGCCCTGCTCGGCAAGAAGAAGGTGTCGCAGGCGACGCCGCCGGTGCCCAGCAACGCCGTCGAGAACGTGAGGGCCGACGTGGCCGAGATCAAGGAGAGTGTCCGCAGATGAGCAGCTCGAACGAGTCCGTGCCGACCCCGGCGGTCGAGAGACCCAACCCCACCGTCGACGAGCTGGAGGCCGACCGCGCTGCCACCCGCGCACGGTTGGCTGCTTCCGTCGAGGCGCTCGCCGCCAAGGCCGACGTCAAGGGCCGGGCGAAGCAGCAGGCCGAAGAGACCACCGACCAGATCAAGGCCAGGGCCCGTGACCTGGTGTCTCGGGCTCGACAGCTGCCGCCGGCCGCGCTGGCCGGGATCGCCGCCGGGGTCGGCCTGATCGCGATCCTGGCGATCAGAGGCGGCCGTCGGGCCTGACGGCGGCGATGGCTCTGCCGGTGGGCCTCACGTCCGGAATCCGCCGTGTGCCTCGGCGCCCAGTCGCGTTGCTTCCGCGTCGAGGTTGAGCTGCGCCACGTACAGGCCCAGGTCATCGATCGCGTGACCGAGGTCGGGGTCGAACGCGAGCCCGGCCGGACCGGCCAGCATCCGGATCTCCGCCAGTGCGGCGACCACGGACCCGGCCACCACGCCCCGGGCCTCCGCGCTGACGCCGGCGATCTCCGCCCGGACGTCGGGCTGATCGCGTGGTGCTGAGTCAGCGAAGACCTCGTCGAGACGGGCGGCGGCGGTGCGGACCGCCATCAGGGCCGAGATCAGCTGGAGTCGGGCACGTCCCAGGCGGGCCTCCTGGACGGGCGAGACCGCTCGTCCGGCCAACATCG
Organism: Microlunatus sp.; assembly: GCA_036524985.1. Taxonomy (GTDB): domain Bacteria; phylum Actinomycetota; class Actinomycetes; order Propionibacteriales; family Propionibacteriaceae; genus Microlunatus. Next base: position 7,293 of record DATDBH010000148.1, read on the forward strand.
ACATAGTCACCTCGAGCACCCGGACCAGACCCCCGACCCAGACGGCAGCAACTCCCACGCCGCCGGGCAGGAACGCGGGCCGCTGCAGGTAGAAGTTCTCCCCTCCCACGACCTCGGACCGGGGTACGGCGACGTCGCGCACGCTCACGGTGTGGGACTGGCTCACCGACATGGCCGACGTCCGCCACTGGAGGCGATCCACCGGCAGCTCTCCGGTCGCCAGGTCGACCAGCAGGTGAGTGGAGTCGTCCAGCCAGACCGGCACCAGCGCGCGTTGGATCACCCCGGCGCCGGAGGCGAACCGGATGGTGCCGTTCAGCCACAGCCGGTCACCCTCGACGGTTGCGGCCAGCCCGGTGCCGGCCGAGCGGGACGCCCAGACGCCGTACTGCTCACCGGGTCGCGGCTCGGATCCGGCCTGAGCGAGAATGCGCAGGGCATCGACGTGCCCTTCGACGAGCCGGCCCAGGGGGATGTCGGTCGCGCCCACCCGCAGAAGTGCCTCGACCAGCTCGGCCCAGTCGCGGTTCGCCCAGTCCGCCTGCTCGGCGAGGTGAGCGATCGCCTCGCGCAGTTCGTCCGGGTCGGGGTCGTGTCGGGCGTAACCCGAGGGAAGTGCCCAGGGCGTCGGTATCGGCGTCAGCCGGGAGAGAGACTCGGCTGTCATAGTGTGGCTCCTGTTCGCTCCGAGGATGAGGAGTGTGCCACCCGGGCCCGCAGACCGCGGCTCTCCGAGCTCGTGCGTCCTCGATTCCGACGGCCACCTACCTCAGTTTACGACGTACACCCAGTCCTTCGATCTGCACCCACCCCTCCGCGGGCGCCAGAACCCCGCTGTCGGACACACCGGGGAGCGGCCGGTGTGTGGCGTCGCCCCGGGCCCGGGTCGCTAGTGTGGCGGCGCCGGTGACCCAGGGCGAGGAGGCGTGGTGGAGTCGTCGTTCGTCTCACTGCTGTGGATCGCCCTGTGCGCGGTGGTCGCTCCCCTGCTCGCCGGGCTGGTGCCTCGGAAGCTGGTACCCGAGGTGGTGATCCTGCTCGTCGCCGGGGTGCTGATCGGTCCGTACGGGCTGCGGATCGCCACCACCGACGACGCCATCGGGATCCTGCGCGAGCTCGGTCTGGGCATGCTGTTCCTGCTCGCCGGCTACGAGGTCGAGATCTCCGAGCTGACCGGCCGGTCGGGACGCCGCGCCCTGATCACCTGGGTGATCTGCCTCGGGATCGCCCTGTCGGCGGTCTTCGTGATCGGATTGACGGGGTTGATCCACGCCGAGACGGCGATCGCCATCGCGCTCTGCTCGACCGCGCTGGGCACCCTGTTGCCGATCCTGAAGGACGGCGGACTGCTCGGCAGCAAGGTGGGCCGAGCGGTGATGAATCACGGCGCGTACGGAGAGCTGGGGCCGATCATCGCCATGGCGGTGCTGCTCGGCACCGCAGGACCGGCCCAGGCGGTGATCGCGGTGATCATGTTCGCCCTGATCGCCGCGGCCGTCACGCTGCCGTGGCGGCGGGTGCGCCAGGAGACATCCAAGATCATGCGGCTGATCCGGGCCGGCTCGGAGACCACCGGGCAGACCACTGTCCGGCTCACCGTGCTGCTGCTGGTCGGGTTGAGCGTGCTGGCCGAGGTCTTCGAGCTCGACGTGGTGCTGGGTGCCTTCGCCGCCGGTTTCATCCTGCGCCAGGCCCTTCCCCGCGGCGACGAGAAGCTGGAGACGAAGCTGAACGGGCTCGCCTTCGGGCTGTTGATCCCCATCTTCTTCGTCACCTCCGGCATGGCCATCGATCCGCGCGCCGTCGCCGCCGAACCCCTCACCCTGGTCCTGTTCGTCGGCATGATCATGCTCGTGCGTGGCCTGCCGGTCTTCTTGTCGAGCAAGCTGGAGCGGGAGCTGTCCACCGGCAGGTCGATGTTCGACACCCGTGACAGTGTCCGGATCGGGCTGTTCGCGGCGACCGGTCTGCCGATCATCGTCGCCGTCACCACGACCGCCGTGTCCGCCGGTCAGATGACGAGCGCGAACGCCTCGGTGCTGGTGGCCGGCGGTGCGGTCACCGTGCTGCTGATGCCGCTGGCGGCGACGCTGCTGGGCACCCGGACCGCGCAACCCGTGCGAGGCTGACGCGGCCGGGCCGACGCCGCTCGGTGGTCACAGGTGGTCGCGACGTCGAGTCAGGCGGGCTCGTCCCGTTTGACCGAACTGAGCAGCAGCTGGGCGACGTCGAGCACCTCCACCTCCTCGCGGGCATCCCCCGCGTGCTGCTCGGCGGTCAGTCCGTCGGAGAGCATCACCCGGCAGAACGGGCAGCCCACGGCGATCTGATCGGCACCGGTGGCCACTGCTTCCTTGGTGCGATTGACGTTGATCCGCTCGCCGATCTCCTCCATCCACATTCGCCCGCCGCCGGCGCCGCAGCAGAAGGAGCGCTCGCTGTTGCGGGGCATCTCCTCGAACGTGGTGTTCGGGATGACTGACAGCAGCTCGCGCGGCGGGGAGTACACCTGGTTGTGCCGGCCGAGGAAGCACGGATCGTGGTAGGTGATCTTCTTCGCCGCGCCGTCGACGGCCGACGGGGCAACGGGCTTCAGGCGGCCGTCCTTGACCAGGCGGTTGAGCAGCTGCGTGTGGTGGACCACCTCCAGCTCGACGCCGAACGCGGCGTACTCGTTCTTCAGCGTGTTGAAGCAGTGGGCGCAGGTCGCGACGACCTTGGTCGCCTTGGCCTCCTTGAGGGTCTCCGCGTTCTCGGTCGCCAGACCGGCGAACACGAACTCGTTGCCGGAACGACGGGCCGGATCCCCCGTACAGGTCTCGCCCTTGCCCAGCACGGCGAAGTCGACCCCGGCGATGTGCAGCAGCTCGGCCACCGCCTGGGTGGTCTTCTTCGCCCGGTCCTCGTACGCGCCGGCGCAGCCGACCCAGAACAGCCACTCGACCTCGGTCAGGTCCTCGACGTCGATGCCGACCTGCTTGACTGCGAACGGGAGCTCCTTGGCCCAGTCCATCCGCTTGCTGGGCGCCATGTTCCAGGGATTGCCCTTGTTCTCCAAGCCCTTGTAGAGCCCGTTGAGCTCGGACGGGAAGTCGGACTCGAGCAGCACCTGGTGGCGTCGCATGTCCATGATGTGATCGACGTGCTCGATGTCCACCGGGCACTGTTGGACGCACGCACCGCAGGACGTGCAGGACCACAGCACGTCCGGGTCGATCACGCCGAACAGCTCGGCCGTGCCGATCAGGGGTCGCTCCGCCTCCTTCACCGTCGCCTCGGGTAGAGCGCCGCGGGCCTCCTCGGCCGCTTGCAGATAGGGAGCCTTGGCGTACGCGTGATCCCGTAGCCCCATGATCAACAGCTTCGGCGACAGGGGCTTGTCCGTGGCCCAGGCCGGGCACTGGGACTGGCAGCGGCCGCACTCGGTGCACGAGGTGAAGTCGAGCAGGCCCTTCCACGTGAAGTCCTCGATCTTGCCGACGCCGAGGGCGGCATCCTCGTCGAGCTCCTCCAGCTGCTCGAAGTCCAGGGGCTTGCCCTCGACCATGATCGGATCGAGCCGCCCCAGCGAGGTCGCACCGGGGTCGCGCTTGAACCAGATGTTGAACCAGGCGCTGAACCGGTGCCAGGCCACGCCCATGGTGATGTGCCGAGCGATCACGATCACCCAGGTCATCGAGATGATGATCTTGATCATGGCCACGGCGAAGACCAGGTTGTCCAGGGTGGCGGTGCTGAGTCCGGCGAACGGGACGCCGAGGAACCAGGTGAGGGGGAAGTCCCACTTGGTGCCGGTGCCGTGGGCGTACTCGAGACCACGCAGGACCAGCCCGCAGACGACCACTCCCAGGATGACGGCTTCCACGAAGTAGGCCTGCCAGAACGTGGAGCCGAAGAAGCGGCTGCGGCGACCCTCGGTGCGGGGGTGGTTCCGTTGCCGGATGACGATCAGCCCGACGATGCCGATCAGGGTGAGCCAGGAGAAGATGTCGGCCCACCACTCGAACACGATCCAGTGCCCGATGATCGGCAAGGCGAACGTCGGCACGAACAACTGCCCGTACGCGGTCGCGACCAGCGAGCTCAAGGTGATGAAACCGATCATCACGAACCAGTGCAGGACACCGACGCGTTGCCACTGCAACATCCGCGTGTGGCCGAGGGTCTCCGTGACCAGACCCTTCCACCGGGCACTTCGGCGGTCGCCGCGACCCACCGCCGGCCTGCCCAGCCGGATCACCGCGAGCATCGACCGGATGGCCCGGACGGCCAGCACGACGGCGACGGCGGTGATCGCCAGCGAGACGACGATCGCGACAACCTGCACGTTCTCGGCTCCTCTGTACGGGGATCTGTGTGGGTGTGCCATGGACTGGCAACGGGGCGACCTGCTTGTGAACCTAGACCCTACTCGTCAGTAACATGGTGACGCCGCGGCGTGACCGCCGCGACCCCCCGGCCCGGCGCATACGGTCACCACGGCCGTCCAACCCACGGGCAGCAGGATGCAGCGCTCCACCAGCGGGCGGGCTCAGTGGAAGTCGCGTGACGTGGAGCGGGCGACCGTCGCGGCGGACTGCGGCAGCACCGCCGCCAGCTGGTCGAACCGGTCTGCCACCAGGTTGGTTACTCCGTCGGCGTACTCGACCCGCCCGCGGATGACCAGACCGTTGCTCTGCCGCCCGATCCGGCGGTACCGCTTCCACATCGGCTCCGAGCAGACGATGTTCAGCATCCCGGTCTCGTCCTCCAGGTTGAGGAAGGTGACCCCACCGGCCGTCCCCGGGCGCTGCCGGTGGGTGACCAGTCCCCCCACCCGCACCCGCCGCTTGTCGTCCCCCTCACCCAGCGACGCGACGGGACGGATGCCCTGCTCCGCCAGCGCGGACCGCAGGTGGGAGATCGGGTGCTCCCCGGGCGAGATCTTGGTCGCCCACAGGTCCGCCAGGGTCAGTTCCACGTCGCTCATGCCCGGCAGCTCCGGCGGCGCCGCGTCGACCGCCGTGCCGGGCAGGGTGTCGAGGGAGTCGGCGTACCCGGCGTTCCACAGCGCCTGCCGCCGGCTCAACCCGAAGGTGTCGAACGCCCCGGCGGTGGCCAGCGCCTCGGTCTGAGCCACCGTCAGCCCGGCGCGACGGACCACGTCGTTCATGTCCGCGTACGGCTGCCGCTCCCGCTCGGCCACGATCTTCTCGGCCAGCGTGCGACCGATCCCGTTCACCGAGGTCAGCCCCAGCCGAACCGCCGCTCCCCCGTCCCGCCGGTGCTCCGCGCTGCGGTCCGGCGCGTCGCGCTGGAAGCGTTCGACTTTCGGTTGCTCGGTCGCCCGGCAGGAGTCCATCCCCCCGGGCGCGATCACTTCGGCTCGGCTCCCGCCCTCGTCTCCCTCCTTGACCGACAGGTGTTCCAGGTCCGCATCCACCCCCGAGGCGGCGATGTCCGGTCGACGCACCTCCACCCCGTGCCGGCGGGCGTCAGCCACCAGGGACTGCGGGGAGTAGAACCCCATCGGCTGGGCCCGCAGCAACCCGGCCAGGAAGGCGCCGGGATAGTGCAGCTTCAGCCACGAGCTCGCGTACACCAGCAGAGCGAAGCTGATCGCGTGGCTCTCGGCGAAGCCGAAGCTGGCGAAGGCCTGGATCCGGGCATAGATCTCATCGGCCACCTCCTCGGTGATGCCGTGCAGGGCCATCCCCGCGTAGAGCTTCGCCTTGAGCCGCTCGATCTTCTCCAGGCCCCGCTTGGAGCCCATCGCCCGGCGCAGCAGGTCGGCGTCGTCGCCGGTGCAGCCGCCGACCGCCACCGCGATCTGCATCAGCTGCTCCTGGAACAGCGGCACCCCCAGCGTCTTCTCCAGCACCGGCTTCAGCGCCTCGTGCAGGTAGGTGACCTCCTCGCGTCCGGTGGCCCGGCGGATGTAGGGGTGCACCGCCCCGCCCTGGATCGGCCCCGGTCGGATCAGCGCGATCTCGATCACCAGGTCGTAGAACTTCCGCGGCTGCAACCGGGGCAGGGTGCCGACCTGCGCCCGGCTCTCCACCTGGAACACCCCGATCGAGTCGGCCAGACAGAGCATGTCGTACACGCCGGCTTCTTCCTTGGGCAGCGACTGCAGCGTCCAGGACTCGCCGAGCCGGGCGGCCACCAGATCCAGCGTGTACTGCATCGCGCTCAGGATTCCCAGCCCCAGGAAGTCGAACTTGACCAGCCCCATCCAGGCGCAGCTGTCCTTGTCCCACTGCAGCACCGTGCGGGCGTCCATCCGACCGCGCTCGATCGGGCACACCTCGCCCACCGGTCGCTCGGTCAGCACCATCCCGCAGGCGTGGATGCCCAGGTGCCGTGGTGCCCCCAGCAGCTCGTCGGCGAGCTGGACCACCGGCGCCGGGATGCCGTGCTCGTTCTGCTCGGGGATGGCTCCCCAAGAGTCGATCTGCTTGGACCAGGCATCCTGCTGGCCGACGGAGTGACCGAGCGCCTTGGCCATGTCCCGGACCGCCGACTTGGGTCGGTAGCTGATCACGTTGGCCACCTGCGCGGCGTTCCTGCGTCCGTAGCGGCGATAGACCTCCTGGATCACCTCCTCCCGGCGGTCGGAGTCGAAGTCGACGTCGATATCGGGCTCCTCGTCGCGGGTCGCCGACAGGAACCGCTCGAACGGCAACCCGTAGAGGATGGGGTCGACGGCGGTGATGTAGAGCACGTAGCAGACCACCGAGTTGGCCGCCGATCCCCTGCCCTGGCAGAGGATCCCGCGTTTGCGCGCGAAGTCGACCATGTCGTGCACGATCAGGAAGTAGCCCGGGAAGTCCTTCTCCTCGATCACCGCGAGCTCCCGCTGCAACCGCTCGTACGCGATCTCCCGCCGATCCGGATAGAGCTCCTCCACCCCGCGCCGGGTCAGCTCCCGCAGCCAGCTGATCGGCGTCTCCCCCGGCGGCACCTCGAGCTTGGGCAACCGCGGCTTGGCCAGCCTCAGGTTGAAGGCACACTCAGCCGCCACGGCGACGGTCTGCTCGATCACCCCGGGGTAGCGGGCGAAGATCCGGGCCATCTCCTCCCCCGACCGCAGGTGTGCCCCGGGCACCGGCAGCCAGCCGTCCATCTCCGGCAGACTGCGGCGCGCGCGGACGGCGGCCATCGCGCTGGCAAGGCGGTACTCCCGCGGCTGGGCGTAGTGCACCGCGTTGGTGGCCACCACCGGGAGCTCGTGCACCCGAGCCAGCTCGACCAGCCGGTCGTTGATCATCGAGTCGTCGGGACGGCCGTGGTCGACCAGCTCGACCACCACCCGGTCGTGACCGAACAGGGCCGTCAGCCGGTCCAGCTCCTGGGCGGCGGCCTCCGGTCCACCGGCGGCGAGCGCCTGGCGTACGCGACCCTTGCGGCAGCCGGTCAGGATCGTCCAGCATCCGTCGGCGGCGGCCGCCAACTCGTCCAGGTCGTACAGCGGGCGGCCCTTCTCGTCCCCACGCAGCTGCGCCTCGGTGATCGCCGCAGCCAACCGGTGGTAGCCCTCGACCCCACGGGCGAGCACCAGCAGGTGCGAACCCTCCGGGTCGGCCACCCCGTTCTGCGGGGTCCGCAGTCCCAGCGACAGCTCGGCGCCGTAGATGGTGTCGAGGTCGTAGCCCTGCGCCGCCTCGGCGAACCGGGCGACGGCGTAGAGACCGTCGTGGTCGGTGATCGCCAACGCCGTCAGCCCGAGCCGGACCGCCTCTTCGATCAGATCCTCCGGATCCGACGCCCCGTCCAGGAAGCTGAAGTTGCTGTGACTGTGCAGCTCCGCGTACGGGACAGTCGCCTGTGCCGGCGGGCTGGGCGGAGCACCGCGCTGCCGCCGACTGCGGCTCCACGGCGGGACGGGATCCCCGTTGCGGTCCAGCTGCGCGGCCGGATCCGGCGCCGGCGCCAGCAGCGCCCGCCC
>DATDBH010000149.1:0-10662 GCA_036524985.1 Microlunatus sp.
GAAGCCGACCCTGGCCAGCGTGTCGAGACCGGGTTCGGCGACGTCCATCTCGGCCAGGAACTCGCGGGCCTCGTCGGGCTCCATCTCCACCAGCTCGGACTCGATCTTGGCGTCCAGGAAGATCGCCTCGGCCGGCGCCACCAGCGCCCGCATCCGCGCTTTCAGGTTCTCGTCGGCCAGTTCGTCGGAGTCGCAGTTGAACACGTAGATGAACGGCTTGGCGGTGAGCAGGAACAGCTCCCGCAGCGGCGCGGGGTCCAGGCCGGCCGCGAACACCGTACGGCCGCTGTCCAGCACCTCCTGGGCCTCCTTGAGGGCCTGGACGGAGGCGACCTTGTCCTTGTTGATCCGGGCTTCCTTCTCCAGCCGCGGCAAGGCCCGCTCGAGGGTCTGCAGGTCGGCCAGGATCAGCTCGGTCGAGATGGTCTCGATGTCGCTGCCGGGGTTGACCTTGCCGTCGACGTGGGTGACGTCGGGATCCTCGAAGACCCGGGTGACCTGGCAGATCGCCTCAGCCTCCCGGATGTGGGACAGGAACGCGTTGCCCATCCCCTCCCCCTGGCTGGCGCCGCGGACGATGCCGGCGATGTCCACGAAGCTCACGGTGGCCGGCACGAGCCGCTCCGAGCTGAACACCTCGGCCAGCACCGCCAGGCGGGGGTCAGGGACACCGACCACGCCGACGTTGGGCTCGATCGTCGCGAACGGGTAGTTCGCCGCCAACACGTCGTTGCGGGTCAGTGCGTTGAAGAGGGTCGACTTGCCCGCGTTGGGGAGACCGACGATGCCGATGGTGAGTGCCACGACGGACAAGCATATGGGCGCTCGTGTACGCCGGTCGCCACGATCGCTGCCCACTCACCTGCCACGACGTCAGTCCTGGACGAAGAAGGAACCGATCGCCCGACTCAGCGCGAGCGGGTCGGCCACGCCGGCGAGCTCACGCGCCGAGTGCATGGAGAGCAGGGGGATGCCGACGTCGACCGTGCGGATGCCCAGCCGGGTCGCAGTCAGCGGGCCGATGGTGCTGCCACAGGGAACAGCGTTGTTGGACACGAACTCCTGGGTCGACACCCCCGCGTCCCGGCAGGCCCGCCGCCACAGCGCCGCGCCGACCCCGTCGGTCGCGTACCGCTGATTGGCGTTGATCTTGAGCAGCGGACCGCCGTTCAGCAGCGGCCGGTTGGCCGGGTCGTGTCGGTGGACGTAGTTCGGGTGCACGGCATGACCGGTGTCGGCCGACACGCAGACGGAGTCGGCCAGGGCCCGATGGTGCTCGTCGGGCGTCGCCCCCAGGGATCCGGAGATGCGACTCAGCACGTCGGCGAGCACCGGACCGGCCGCCCCGGACCGTGACGCGCTGCCGATCTCCTCATGATCGAAGGCGGCCACGAGGGTGATCAGATCGCTGTCGGGAGTGGCCAGCAGCGCGGTCAGCGCCGCGTGCACGCTGGACAGGTTGTCGAGCCGGCCCGAGGCGAGGAACTCGTCGGTCGGTCCGAACACCTCCGGCGGCGTGGTCGCGTACGCGCAGAGATCGGAGCCGTCGATGTCCGCGACCTCACAGCCGGCCAGCAGGGCGATCTGCTCCATGATCAGCAGATCGGGGCGGTTGACGCTCCAGACCGGGGCGGTGTGGAGCTGCCGGTCCAGCTTCACCCCGTCCTCGTTCACGGCCCGGTCGAGATGGATCGCCAGCTGCGGGATGCGCATGATCGCTCCGGTGCGGACCAGCCGCTGCTCACCGCTGGTCAAGATCACCCGACCGGCCAGACCGAGCTCGCGGTCCAGCCAGGAGTTGAGCAGCGGTCCGCCGTAGATCTCCACCCCCAGCTGCTGCCAGCCGGTCGAGCCGGTGTCGGGGCGCGGCTTCAGCACGAAGCCCGGCGAGTCGGTGTGCGCCCCCACGATCCGGTAGGGCGTGCCGGGAATCGCCCCGGCCGGGATCCGCCACGCCAGCAGAGCACCGTCCCGGACGAGCACGTAGCTCCCCGGAGACGCCACGAAGCCGGCGCGCTCGTCGACCACGCTGAAGCCGCCGGCCACCAGCCGCTGCGAGCCCTCGGCCGCTGCATGGAAAGAGGTCGGCGACTCCGTCACGAAGGCAGCGAGATCTCGGGCGTGCTCGAGGGAGGCGCTCATGGCGCCACCCTAGGACGACCGTCCGCCCCGTCTCCGTCGGCGTCCGGAGACGACGGCAGGGCTCCCTTCGCTGGCCACGTCGGGGCTCGCCGGATGTTACGGCTTGGTGCCGTTCGTCCCAGCGGGCCGGAAAGCCGCCGGCGCCGTCTCGTTCGGTGACAGAATCACCTCGAGGAGTCGCCGCGATGCCGGGCGCTCCCGGAGGGCTCTCTGCCGAGCCCGCACACCGCCCACGCAGCCGACCGATGACGGTCGGGCCGTTGGCACCGTGCTTTGCACGACGACGTGCCTCACCTGTTTCCGCGGACTCTCGGGGGTCTGTTCCGTGGTCGTTCTCAACGTCCTGATCGTCGTCGTCGCCGTGCTGCTGACCGCCATGGCCGCGTCCACCCTGCGCTGGATGATGCACGCCTGGCACCGGCCGGAGGCGTACGAGTCCATCGGCGCCGATGTGACGACGCCACCGCCCGGCACGCCACTCACCTTCAGCCTGATCGTGCCGTGCCGCGACGAGCCGATCACCGTGATGCGGGAGACCGTCCGCCGGCTCCTGGCTCAGGACAGATCAGGCATCCAGGTCGTGATCAGCGTGGGCGATGACGACCGCGAGACGGTGGCACACGCTTTCCTGCTGGCGCAGGAGTTCACCGGTGTCGTCGTCTCGGTGAACCGCGACGCGGTCAAGAACAAGCCCCGTCAGCTGAACACCGCGCTGCGCGACTGCACCGGCGACGTCGTGGGCATCATGGACGCGGAGAGCCTCGCGGCCCCGGGACTGATCGATCGGGTCGATGCCACCTTCCGTCGACACGACGCCGACATCGTCCAAGGCGCGGTGCACCTGGTGAATCTGCGCAGCCGCTGGTTCAGCCTGCGGAACTGCCTGGAGTACCGCGTCTGGTTCCGCTCCCGCCTGCACGGGCATGCCGGGGACGGCTTCCTGCCGCTGGGGGGCAACACGGTCTTCGTCCGGCGCGTGTTGCTGGAGGAGGCGGGCGGTTGGGACGGCGACTGCCTGGCCGAGGACTGCGAGATCGGGGTTCGCCTGTCCGCGCAGGGTCGACGGACCGTCTGCCTGTACGCACCCGGTCTGGTCACCCAGGAGGAGACCCCCGACTCGGTGCGCGCCTTCATCAAGCAGCGCACCCGGTGGTCCCTGGGCTTCATGCAGGTGCTCCGCAAGGGCGAATGGCGCCAGCTGCCGACGCGGGCCGAACGAGTCCGTGCCGTCTGGCTGCTCGCCCAGCAGTTCAGCTGCGCGTTCGCGGGACTGGTGCTTCCGCTGGCTGTCACGGGCGCCGTCGTCTCCGACTCCCCGGTGCTCGTGGTGCTGATCGCCTTCCTGCCGCTGGCCCCGACGATCCTGACGATCGCCTTCGAGAACCTGGTGCTCTCCGAGTACGGCACGGACATGGGCGTCCCGATCGGGTTCCGGGACCATCTGTGGCTGGTCGCATCGACGCCCGCCTACCAGATCCTGCTGGCGCTGGCCGCGCTGCGCGCGATCGGGAAATACACCACCGGTGACTTCGGCTGGGAGAAGACCGCGCACATCGGCGCGCATCTCGAGCCCGATGTGCCGGCGCTGGCACTACGGGCGGAAGGGGCGGCGGCGTGACCCTCGCACCGGAGGCGACGCGGTCCGGCGGTGACCCCACAGACACCATCGGCCCGGCGGGGCGACGGACCGCCCTCGTGCTGGGCTTGCTGCTGATCACCACCGCGCACCTGATCAACCTGACCGGCTGGCCGATCTTCGGTGATGACGAGGGCACCTACACCGCGCAGGCGTGGGCGGTGCTGCAGGGCGAGCTCGCGCACTACACGTACTGGTACGACCACCCGCCGGCCGGTTGGATCCAGCTCGCGGCCTGGCTCGCTCTCCCCGACCTCGTCGGCGTCGGGGTGACGGTGGCGACAGCCCGAGTGGTGATGGTGGCGTACGCCGTGATCACCGCGCTCCTGGTGTATCGGCTGGCTCGACAGGTCGGGCTCGGCTTCGGCACCGGGCTGGCGACGATGCTGCTCTGGGGTCTGTCGCCGCTGGTGATCTTCGAGAGCCGCCAGGTGCTGCTGGACAACCTGCAGCTGCCCTGGCTGGTGGGCTCGTTCGTGCTGGCGACGACGTCCACCCGGCGGCTGTGGGCCCACGTCGGGTCGGGGGCGTGCTTCGGGGTCGCGGTGCTGACCAAGGAGACCGGTCTGCTGCTGGCACCTGCCCTGCTGCTGGCGGTGTGGACGTACGCCTACCGCCCGGTCCGCATGTTCTCCACCGTCGGCGCGACGGTCGCGATGGCTCTCACCGGAGTCGTCTACCCGCTGTTCGCGCTGCTCAAGGGCGAGCTGACGAGCGGTCCGGGGCACGTGTCCCTCCAAGACGCGGTGGCCTTCCAGCTGGTCGCCCGAGTGGGCTCCGGGGCTCTCTGGGACCCCACCAGCGCCGCTCGGGCCGTGGTCGCGGGCTGGCTGGGCCACGACCCCGTGCTGCCGGTCGCCGGGCTCGCCGCCGGGATCGTCTGCCTGTGCTGGCGTCAGAGCCGCCCGATCGGACTCGCACTGGCCACCTCGGCGGTGGTGGGCCTGCGGCCCGACGGCTACCTGCCGAACATGTTCGTGATCGCCACCCTCCCGTTCGCGGCCGTGGCGCTCGGGGTGGTGATCGAGCGGTCGAGCCGGGCCGTCGGTCGGCTCGGGATCTCGCAGGTGCTGCGGAGCTCCGTCATCGGCGGAGTCGCGGTCGCGGCGGCGATCACGGTCGCGGTGATCTGGGCACCGCGCTACCCCGCGATGTATGGCTCGGTGCCGAACGTCGACTTCCGGGCCGCCGTGAGCTATCTGAGCGCCACCGCGCCCCGGGACAGCAGGGTGCTCGTCGACGACGCCTACTGGACGTCCCTGGTCGATCGCGGTTGGGCGTCCGACGGCTGGCGCGGAGCCATCTGGTACTACAAGCTCGACCTCGACCCGATCGCCCGGAGTGAGGGTCTGCCCGGTGGTTGGCGCGACATCGACTACCTGATCGCGAACGACCAGATCCGCAACGGCGTGGCCGGGCCCGAGTACGCCCAGCTGCGGGCCGCGTACGAGCACAGCGTCGTGCTGGCCTCCTGGGGAGCCGGCGAGCGCCTGATCGAAGTGCGTCGGGTCGTGGGCTGAATCCGGGGGTGGCTCCGGCTCCGGGGGCCGACGCTTCGACCACCCACCGCCGCCTCCGAAGGATTGTCGGTGCGCCAGGGCAGGATCGCGCCCATGGACATCACCACCACGGTCGCGCTGGTCGCCGGCGTGATCCTCGGCGGGGCCGGCGGGTACGCCGTCGCCGTGCTGATCACCCGAGCCGGACAGCAGACCGACGCGGCCCGAGGTGACGCCGACGGCGCCAAGCGAGAGGCCTACCTGGCACAGGCCAGAACCGAGGCCGCCCAGGCCAGGGCCGAGACGGCCCAGGTGCGCGCCGAAGCCGCGCAGTCCCGCACCGACGTCGCCGAGGCGCGCGCGCTGGCGTCGGCCGCGCAGGCGGAGGCGGCCGAGGTGTCGGCGGCGGTGGCCCGGGCCGAGGCCGAACGCGATGCGGCGGTGGAGCACGCCCGAGCACTGGCGGCGGACCGCGAGCAGATGCTGGCGCAGTTCAAGGTGATGTCCGCCGAGACGATCGACCGGCAGAGCGTGGCTGCCGAGGCTCAGGCGGAGGCACGCCTGAAGGCCACCGAGCAGCTGCTCGCTCCGGTGCAGGTCTCCCTGCACCGCTTCCACGACCGGCTGACCGAGGTGGAGAAGGAGCGGGTCGCGATCGCGGCCGACCTGCGCTCCCAGGTGCAGAACGTGCAGCAGACCGGCGAGCAGCTGCGCCGGGAGACGAAGGCCCTGACCACGGCCCTGCGCAAGCCACAGGTGCGCGGGGCCTGGGGAGAGCTGCAGCTCCAGCGGGTGGTGGAGCTGGCCGGGATGGTCGAGCACTGCGACTTCGTCACGCAGCGCACCGACAGTGCCGACGACCGCATCATCCGGCCGGATCTGCGGGTCGACCTGGCCGAGGGCAAGTTCGTGTACGTCGATGCCAAGGTGCCGTTGTCGGCGTTCCTGGACGCCCAGGAGACCGATGACCCCCGGACCCGGGACGAGGCGATGACCCGGTTCGCCCAGAACGTCCGCACCCACGTCGACCAGCTCGGCGGCAAGCGCTACTGGCAGTCGGGGGCCGGGTCACCGGAGTTCGTCGTGCTCTTCATGCCCAGTGAGGCGCTCGCCGCGGAGGCGTTCGCCATCCTGCCGGACCTGCACGAGTACGCCTCCCGCCGGGACGTGGTGCTGGCCACCCCGACGACGCTGATCGCGTTGCTCCGTGCGGTCGCGTACGGATGGAAGCAGGCGAGGCTGGCCGAGAACGCGGCCGAGGTGCTGCAGCTGGGCCGGGAGCTGCACGACCGACTGGGCACCCTCGGCAGCCGTCTCGACAAGCTCGGTCGCGCGGTGCGGGCATCGGTCATCGCCTACAACGAGACGATCGCGACGATGGAAGGACGGGTGCTGGTCAAGGCGCGGCAGTTCACCGATCTGAAGGTCAGCGGCGCCGAGCTCAAGACCGTCACCAGCGTGGACGACCCGGTACGACAGATCCAGGCCCCCGAGCTGGTCGACGACGCCGTCCAGGTGGAGCCGATGGTGGGCCGGCCCCGACGTCGGCGGGCCGCCGCTGCTGCCCTGCCGGAAGCTGACGAGCTCCGTCGGGGGGACCCGGAGCTGTTCGAGCTGGTGGTCGACGGCGACCCGCCGGATGCCGACGCGGATGAGCGGGCCAGCTCGTAGGCCGGCACTCCCTGGCTCAGGGGGTCCGCCGACCCGGGTGAGCCCACCCCACTGAAGATCCGCTCGAGTTCCCCCTCAACCGCACCAGGTGCACCTGGAGCCGCTGGACCGAACTCGAGCGGATCGGCCGTGAGGCCCGACCGCGGCGAGCCCCGAAGTGCGCGCGAGCGTCAGGCGCGCCGGGAACGACGGAGCAGACCGGCACCGGTGGTCACCGCGAGCGCACCCAGCGCGCCGAGGGGCAGGGCGCCGCCCGGACCACCGGTGTCGGCGAGGCCGGGATCGGAGTCGTCGGCGATCTTGGTGACGTTGACCCGGAGCCGTACGTCGTCGGTCACGTCGTCACTGCTGGCATCGGTGGCGCCGAACGGCGGCTCCGCCCGCGCCGTGAGCTCGTTGCTCACTCGGCCGCGCCGCGCATCCGCCGCGGACACCCGGTAGGTGCCGGCGCAGCTGATGGTGGCGCCGGGCGCCAGCGTCGCCCGCGCCGACGGCTCGCAGTCCAGATCGAGTGACCCCAGGCTGCTGGTGATCCGCGCCGCGGTCACCGTCACGTTCCCCGTGTTGGTCGCCGTGGCGCGGTAGCGGAGCCGATCGCCCTTGTCGGCCGTGCCGGCCGGACTCACCGACGCCTTCACCGCGATGGACGGCGACTGGTCGACGACGACCCGCGCCGCCGCGTTGGCCCCCACGTAGTCGGTCTCCGTCGACTCCGGGATCGCGTAGCTGCCGAAGACGGTCGCGAAGTTGTAGACGTCGCCGAAATCGAGGATCGCCTGGGTCACGGTGAGGCTGGCGGAGCAGGTCAGGGCCTGGCCCAAGGCCAACGTGGCGCCGGTCGACGGACAGGTGTTGCCGGTCAGTCCCTCGAGTTCGTCAGTGACACCGACGTCGTCGAGCTCGACGCTCCCGTTGTTGGTGGCCGTGAACCGGTATGTGATCACCTGACCGACTTTCGACACCCGGGTCGGACTGGCCGACTTCGTCAAGGTGATGCTCGGGCCGGCTACCGCCAGTGCCTTCAACTCGGGCGTGGGCACCGCCGACTCGGTCGGGGCCGGCCCGCCGACCGCATCCCCACCCGACAGGGGAGCCCCGCTCGGGTCCGGGCTGGGCGATTCCAAGCTCGCCGAATCGCCTCGCACCGAATCGCCTCGCATCGCATCGTCGCTCGCCGACGGCGTTGCGGACGGAGGCGCCGTTTCCGACGGAGACGCCACATCGGATGGGGACGCCACGTCGGATGGGGACGCCACGTCCGGACGGGGCGAGGTCGAGGCGGTCGGACCTGTCGTGGTGGGAGCCGGCGACGGCGTGGCCGCCGCACTCGCCGCGGGTGTCGGGGTGGGGGTCGGGTCCGCCGATGCGACCAGCGGCGCGCCGGCCAGACCGACCATCAACGCAGCCGCCGTCAGGCCCAGGAACGGGCGAGGCGCGAGCAACGCGAACATGGACACCTCCTGGAGGATGCGACGGCGAATCGCCGGCTGAGATCCCCCAACCGGACGCGCCAGCACGGTATCAGCGGTTTACAGCGTCGACCTAACGATCGGCGGAGACCCTCGACCGCAGGTTCAGTCGTTGACCGCGTTCTTGCGCAGATCTCGGCGCAGCTCCGGCGGCAGGGCGAAAACGAGGTTCTCCTCGGTCAGCCGCTCCTCCGTCGCGGGCGGGAAGCCATGCGCCTCCAGGTGGTCCAACACGCCTCGAACCAGGTCGTCCGGCACCGAGGCCCCGCTGGTGACGCCCACCGACGTCACACCCTCGAGCCACGTGTCGTCGATCTCGGAGGCGAAGTCGACCCGGTACGACGCCTTGGCGCCCGCCTCGAGGGCGACCTCGACCAGGCGTACCGAGTTGGACGAGTTGGCGGAACCGACCACGATCACCAGGTCGCTGTGCGCCGCTATCTGCTTCACCGCGAGCTGCCGGTTCTGCGTCGCGTAGCAGATGTCGTCGCTCGGCGGATCCATCAGCAGCGGGAACTTCTCGCGCAGCTTGGCCACGGTGGCCAGGGTCTCGTCGACGCTCAGCGTGGTCTGGCTCAGCCAGGCCACCTTGCTCGGGTCTTTCACCTGGACGTCGGCCACGTGCTCGGGCGACTCGACCAAGGTGATGTGCTCCGGCGCCTCACCGGCGGTGCCCTCGACCTCCTCGTGACCGGCGTGGCCGATCAGCAGGATCTCCCGGTCCTCCCGCGCGAACCGGCGGGCCTCGTGGTGGACCTTGGTCACCAGCGGGCAGGTGGCGTCGATCGTCTTGAGCCGCCGATCGGACGCCTCGGCATGCACCGCCGGAGACACCCCGTGCGCGGAGAAGACGACCGTCGCGCCGTGGGGCACCTCCTCGAGCTCCTCGACGAAGATGGCGCCGCGCTGCTGCAGGGTCTCCACCACGTGCCGGTTGTGCACGATCTGCTTGCGGACGTACACCGGCGCCCCGTAGGTGTCCAAGGCCTTCTCGACCGTGATGACGGCCCGATCCACCCCGGCGCAGTATCCCCGGGGCGCAGCCACCACCACTCGCTTGTCAGCCATGCCGCCCAGTCTAGGAGGTGCGCACGGCGCCGCCCTCGGACTCGAACATTCCGTCACTCGACGGAGTTCACGCCCGGAAGAAGCCCGGCGGCCGGAGCACCCGTCGACTGACGGAAAGTTGGCCCGCGACCTCGGTCGGCGACCGGAGAACCCGTCGACTGACGGAAAGTTCAACGCCCGGCACCCCGGCACCCCGGCACCCCGGCACCGCCGCCCCGGACGACGAGGGCCGCGGCTGTCAGTGCCGGCCAGTAGCCTTCGGCAGGTGCCCATGGAGTCGTCACCGGACAGCCCGCAGCCCCTGCGGGTGGTCACGTCGGCCGTGCGGGGCTGGATCGACCGGCTCGGGGCTATCTGGGTCGAGGCTCAGGTGATCGAGATCAACCGCCGGGCCGGCAGCCGTACGGTCTTCGTCACCATGCGGGACAAGCTGGCGAACGTGTCGGCGTCGGTCACCCTCTCCGCGGCCACGCTGGAAGCCGCGGCCGCCCCGCTCACCGAGGGCGCGACCGTGGTGGCCCGGCTCAAGCCGTCCTACTACGAGCAGAACGGCCGCTTCTCCTTCTACTGCGACGCCATCACCCCGGTCGGTGAGGGCCAGCTGCTGGCTCGTCTCGAACAGACCAAGCGGCTGCTGCAGGCCGAAGGGCTGTTCGAGCGGCACCACAAGAAGCGGCTGCCCTTCCTTCCCCGCGCCGTGGGCCTGATCACCGGTGAAGGCAGTGCCGCCGAACGCGACGTGGTGGAGAACGCCCGTCGGCGATGGCCGGCTGTGCAGATCGTGACCAGGCATGCCCTGACGCAGGGTCGGGAGGCCGCCGAGCAGGTGATGCTGGCCGTGGCCGCCCTGGACCGCGACGCGGAAGTCGAGGTGATCATCGTGGCCCGCGGCGGCGGTTCGCTGGAGGATCTGCTGCCGTTCTCCGACGAGGGCCTGGTCCGCGCGGTGTTCGCCTGCCATACGCCGGTGGTGAGCGCCATCGGACACGAGAGCGACCTGCCGATCCTCGATCTGGTCGCCGATCTGCGCGCCTCCACCCCCACCGACGCCGCCAAGCAGGTCGTGCCCGACGTCGCCGAGGAGCGGGACCGGGTCCATCAGTCCCGCGAACGACTACGGCGCAGCGTCGAGTCGCTGGTGCACCGCGAGCGCGACTGGTTGAGCCACCTCCGGGCC
>DATDBH010000150.1:0-45295 GCA_036524985.1 Microlunatus sp.
GCTAACTGTGCCAGTCGTCACGCGATGTGTGAGCGTCGCGCGCTGAGGTCCCTGTCTTCCTTCCTCACTCGCAGACGGTAAAGCGTGTCTGCTCCCTCGTCTGTCCAGACAGGGACGGCGCTCCGCTTCACGGCAGCTCGCGACGGGCGCTCCTCACTGCGTTCGTCACCCTTTCACCAGGAACCCCCGCCGCCACCACCGCCGCCGCCCCCGGAGAACCCTCCGCCGCCGAACGAGCTGCCCCCGCCGAAGCCGGTGCCACTCGCGCTCGACGAGGGCGCCGGGGCGGCTGCGGTGGCGAGGCTGCTGGTCAGGAAGCCGGTGTTGAAGGCGGCCATGTTGTACGTCCCGACGTACCAGTACGGCACCTCGTTGGGCAGCCGGCCCATCGCCACCAGGTCGCCACAGACCTTGGCCCAGCGATCGGCCAGCTCGAAGGCGATCGCCCACGGCAGGTACTTCGAGAAGATGTCCTCCCCCTCCTCGAACCGGATCTGGTCGGCCTCGGCGGTCGCCAGGTAGGTCTTGAATCCTTCCACCTGGTCGCACACCGCCCGCCCGTCGGCCGTCCGCTGACCGCGGCGGAGCTTGTACCGGATGATGGCGAAGGCGATCAGGATCGGCAGCAGCGGCACCAGGATCAGCAGGAAGACCGCACCCAGGACGAAGCCGAGGAAAACCGCGAAAGCGACCAGCCCGAACCCGAAACCGCTCGCCGCTGCGGCGGACGGGACCTTGCGGAACCAGCCACGGCTGGCCACCTGGTTGCGGACGGACGCCTGCATGGCCTGGTGCGCAGCCGTCAGGCTGCCCTGCTTGGACAGATCCTCGACCGCTCCCGGCGGGCGGCCACCGAACAGCTCGGTCAGCAGCACCATCTCGTGCGGTGCCGTCGCCCGGTCGGGATCGACCAGGGTCACCTGGAAGTCCTTCTTGCCCGCGCTCTGCACGGTCAGCGCGCCCTTCACGGCCAGATCGATGATGGTCGCCGCGGTCTCGCGGGTGTCCACCTGCCCGTCGACCAGCAGACCGGCCTCGGCCACCGGGATCCGGGGCGGGGTGAAGGCCACGGGAATGGGCAGATCCGGGTCACTGGGCACGACCGGCGCCTGCTGCCCGGGCAGTGGTACCGTGCCGGGCGGCAGCCCGGCGTAGCGCTGGTCCCGACCGTTCTTGCGCCACCAGAGGGTCCCGACGATGGCCGAGCCGACCACGGAAGCCGCCCCCACCCCGGCCAGCGCGATCAGTCCGGCCTTCTCGCCCGCACTCAGCTTGGAGCCGTCCGGCTCCAGGTGCGGGGCGTTGTCGGTGATCAGACCCGGCGTGATCTTGACCCCGATCGTCAGGCCCTGACCGGCGGGCAGGCTGTTCTGGGTGAACTCGCCCACTCCGTCGGAGACGTCCTTGGAGGTGCAGGCCTGGTCGCTCTGCACCGGGCCGGCGAAGCAGCTGAGCTCCTGCGCTCCGCCCGGAACGGTGGCCTTGACCGACACGTCGGTCATCGGCGCCGTCCAGTCGGAGCCGGTGGCGTCCCAGTAGAACTCGTCGTAGCCGCTGAAGGTGCGCATCGCGCCCTTCACCGAGTACGTGATCACGTACGTCGCCGTCGGTGAGCTGATGGTCTCGTCGGGATCACCGATCCGGATCCGCAGCTGCTCTCCGCGACCGCCGTCGGTCTCGTAGGTGTTCTCGCTGAACTGGGTGGCCACGCCCGGATCCGGACTGGTGACCGACTCGACGTCGACGGTGTAGACGGCGTCCTGGTCGGTGGTGCCGTACGGTTCGCGGGTGACGAAATAGCGGTCGATGCCGTGCCGGCCGGAGTCGGACCCGAACCGCCAGACGATCGTCTCCTTCGCCTGCAGCACCCCATCGGTGCCCATCGTGTACTCGATGGCGAACTTCTCGATCTGGTCCGAGGCGGCCGCGGCGGGCTGGGTGGCGGCCACCGAGAACCCGACGGCCAGCAGGAGCGCGGCGAAGCCCAGCAGGAGCCGCTTCAGCAACCGGCGCATCAGCGCCCCCGCCGGGTCCGGGTCGCCAGCGCCCGCTGCGCTTCCCGGTCGGCCTCGCGCTGGGCGATGGACTGCCGCTTGTCGTACTCCCGCTTGCCGGTGGCGATCGCGATCTCCACCTTGGCGTACCCGTCGGTGAAGTAGATGGCCAGCGGCACCAGGGTCGAGCCCTTGGTCTCCAGCTCCCGCGCGATCTTGTCGATCTCCCGGCGGTGCAGCAGCAGCTTGCGGGTGCGCCGCGCGGTGTGGTTGGTCCAGGTGCCGTGGCTGTACTCCGGGATGTGCGCGGCCCGCAGCCACACCTCGCCGTCGTCGATGGTGGCGAACGCGTCAGCCAACGTCGCTCTGCCCTCCCGCAGGGACTTCACCTCCGTGCCGCTGAGCGCGAGCCCCGCCTCGTAGGTGTCCCCGATGTGATAGTCGTGCCGAGCCTTGCGGTTCTGCGCGACGATCTTGCGTCCGGTCTCCTTCGCCATGCATCCATCCTGCCAGCACCCGGGGCGCAGTCTTCGGGAGCAGAACCCACGCAGGTGGTTGCGGCCGAACCTCCGGTCGTGACCACCAGACGTCGATAGCGGTGCAGAAGGTGGATCAGAACCAGGTCATCGGGTTCCGGAGCTTGCCGTCCAGGTAGACCATCAGGTGCAGGTGACAGCCGGTCGAGTAGCCGGTGGTGCCGACGTAGCCGATCACCTCGCCCTTGCTGACGTGGTCTCCCACCCCGACGGTGTAGCGGATCGCGTGGTTGTACGCCGTGGTCACGAACTGCCCGTCCACCACGCCGTGGTCGACGATCAGTCGGTTGCCGTACCCGGCGTTGTAGTACTTCTCCACGACCTTGCCGCTGTACGGAGCCCGGATCGACTGCCCGCAGCTGGCGCCGAAGTCGGTGCCGTCGTGCAGCTTCCAGTACTTCAGGATCGGGTGGAACCGCATCCCGTACGGGGAGGTGATCGGGGCGTTCACCGGGTAGGAGAATCCGTGGCTGGCACTCCGGCTGGAGCTGCTCGAGCCGCTGGAGCTCGACCCCGAGTCGCTGCTGGACTTCCTGGAGGCCTTGCTGCTCGGGCCGCTGTCGGAGCTCGAGCTGCTCTCTTCCGCCGCGGCAGCGGCATCGGCCTGCTTCTCCGCCGCACGCTGTTTGGCCCGCTCCCGTCTGGCCTCGGCCTTGCGCTGGGCCCGTTCGGCCGCCGCCGCCTTGGCGGCAGCGACCCTGGCCGCCCGCTCGGCCGCGGCCTTGCGGGCGGCCTCGGCCTTGGCCTTGGCGATCCGGACGGCGATCCGCTGCTCGACGTTCGCGCGCTCAGCCGAGAGCCGGGCGTAGTCCTGCTTGTCCTGGGCGACCTCGGTCGCCGCCTGCGACGCCGCCGACTGGCGCTGGGAGAGAAGTGAGGCGACCGCGGCCTGCTGCTGGGTCGCCTGCTCCTCCAGCCGCCGCTTGGTGACCAGGTTGTCGGCCGCCTTCTTCCGATCCGCCGCGATCTCCTTCTCGATCGCCGCCTGCTTCGCCTTCGCCGCGTCGAGCCGGGCCTGCAGGATCTCGGTCCGGTCGATGGTGGCCGCGGTGGTGTCGAACATGGTGGTGGACCACTGGATCCGGGTCTGCAGGTCGGCCGTGCCGGTGTCGGTCATCAGCAGGGCCACCGGCAGCAGGTTCGTCTGCTGCTGGTACTGGTCCCGCACCATCTGGCCGGCGAGGGCCTTCTCGGCGTCCAGCTTCTTCTGGTTGGCCGTGACCGCAGCCTTCGCTTTGGCCAGCGCCAGCTCCGCGGCCTTCAGCTTCGCCGCCATCGCGACGTCGACGCGCTGCGCGGTCGCCAGCTCGGTCCGGGTCCGGCTCAGCGCGGCCTGCGCGGACGCGAGCTGGGACTCGGCGGCGTGGACGGCGTCGGCGGCCGAGTTCAGGGCCCGGGACGACTCGTTCAGCTCCTGCTTCTTCGCCGCCTGCTGAGCCTTGACCTGGTCGCGCTGATCGTTCAGGTCGTCGGCCATGGCCTGCGGGACCAACCCGGCGGCGGTCACCGCGGAGCAGATACCTACGGCGACCACCAGCCGTACGTGTCTGAATACCGGTGCCACAGCTCAATCCCCAATCGCATCGAAGACCCCGAACCAAAGGGTTCGAGACTCTCAAGGTGCAATTGAGGTTGAGATTTTTCCTTATTACACCCTGAGGTACTTCCGAGTCGTTATCAGCGTCGGGATGATAGACAGCGCGAGCCCCACGACCGCAACCCCCAAGATGGCGAAACCGGTCTGACTCCATCCAATCCACGGTAAAGACTGGATAGAGACTTCAGCTTTACGCATGATGACGAAGTAAACGCCTGTGACGAGAGTGGCGGATGCGAGAGCTACGCCGAGGAGCGCGGAGATGATCGCTTCAAAAAGGAACGGCAGTGTGATATAGAGATTGCTCGCTCCGACCAGGCGCATGATCCCGATCTCTCGACGTCGCGCGAAAGCGGCCAAGCGGATGGTGTTGCCGATCTGGAGCGCCGCGGCGAGCAGCAGCAGCCCGGACGCGACGATGGTCCCCCACTGCAGCAGGTTGAGCCACGAGAAGAACGGGTCGAGGTACTTCCTCAGGTCCTGCACGGCCTGGACCCCCTTGAGCCCGGCCACGGCGCTCACCACCCCCTCGTACTGCTCGGGGTTCTTGAGCTTGACCCGGAAAGACTCCTGCATCTGCTCGACGGTCAGCGAGTCCTGGATCGGATTGCCCTCGTACGCCTTCTGGAACTCCTGCCAGGCCTCCTGCTTGCTCTCGAAGTAGACGCCGTCCGGCGCCACCTCCGGATTGGACTCCAGGGTCGCCCGGATGGTGTCCTTCTGCGCCTCGGTGACTCCCTGTCCCGGATCGCACTGCTCGCCGCGGGTGTCGGGGGTGCACAAGAAGATCGAGATCTCGATCCTGTCGTACCAGCGACCCTTCATCAGGTCGACCTGTTGGCTGGCCAGCAGTCCGGCCCCGAAGAGCGACAGCGACACCCACATGGTCATGACCACGGCCAGGGTCATGGTCAGGTTCTGCCGGAGGCCGGCGAACGTCTCGGAGAAGATGTGGCGGAAACGCATGCTGGATCCTCGGTGTCAGGCGACGGGTCGGGCCGGATGGGGCTGGTAGCGAGCCGGCCGCGTCACTGGTAGCCGTACACGCCGCGGCTCTGGTCCCGCACCACGGCTCCGTCGTCGAGCTCGATGACGCGCTTGCGCATCTGGTCGACGATCGTCGAGTCGTGGGTGGCCATCAGCACGGTGGTCTCGGAGCGGTTGATCCGGTCGAGCAGCTTCATGATGCCGACGCTGGTCGCCGGGTCCAGGTTTCCCGTTGGCTCATCGGCGATCAAGATCTTCGGCCGGTTGACGAAGGCGCGGGCGATGGCCACACGCTGCTGCTCCCCGCCGCTGAGCTCCTCGGGCAGCCGGCCGCCCTTGCCGTCGAGGCCGACCAGGTCGAGCACCTCCGGCACCACCCGCTTGATGGTCGACGAGGGCTTGCCGATCACCTGCAGCGCGAACGCCACGTTCTCGGCCACCGTCTTGTTCGGCAGCAACCGGAAGTCCTGGAAGACCGTGCCGATCTCTCGGCGCATGGCGGGGATCTTCCAGCTGTGCAGCTTGTTCAGCTCCCGACCGGCGACGAACACCTTGCCCTTGCTCGAGCGCTGCTCACGCAGGATGAGGCGGAGGAAGGTGGACTTGCCGGACCCGGACGGCCCGACGAGGAACACGAACTCGCCCTTCTCGATGTCCACCGACACGTCGGAGAGGGCAGCTCGTCGCTGTCCGTCGTAGGTCTTGCTCACGTTGTCGAAACGAATCACGTCACGCCTCGGCCGGGGGTAGACGACAGGAGCCGGGTGTGGTACCCGGAGACAGGCCAGCGACGAGTCTAGGTGACCGGGCGGTGATTTCCGGGCTTGGCGGCCGGGCGTGCCCGGCCCTCGTCACGAGCCGGCGATCTCGCTGGTGCGCCGCCACCGGATGCCGGACTCGATGAAGCCGTCCAGCTCGCCGTCGAACACGGCATCGGGGCTGGAGACCTCGAAGTCGGTGCGCAGGTCCTTGACCATCTGGTACGGGTGCAGCACGTAGGAACGCATCTGCGAGCCCCAGCTGTTGCCGCCGTCGCCCTTCAGCGCGTTCATCTCGGCCTCGCGGTCGCGGCGCGCCTTCTCCAGCAGCCGGGACTGCAGGACCCGTAGGGCCGCCGCCTTGTTCTGCAGCTGTGACTTCTCGTTCTGGCAGGAGACGACGATGCCGGTCGGCAGGTGCGTGATCCGGACCGCCGAGTCGGTGGTGTTCACGCTCTGTCCGCCCGGACCCGACGAACGGAACACGTCGATCCGGATGTCGGCCTCGGGAACGTCGATGTGGTCGGTCTCCTCCGTGACCGGCAGCACCTCGACCCCGGCGAAGGAGGTCTGCCGGCGCCCCTGGTTGTCGAACGGGGAGATCCGGACCAGCCGATGGGTGCCCTGCTCGACCGACAGCGTCCCGTACGCGTAGGGCGCCCGCACCTGGAAGGTGGCCGACTTGATGCCGGCCTCCTCGGCGTAGGAGGTGTCGTAGACCTCGGTCGGGTAGCCGTGCCGCTCCGCCCAGCGCAGGTACATCCGCAACAGCATGGCGGCGAAGTCGGCGGCGTCGACGCCGCCGGCCTCGGATCGGATGGTGATCAGGGCGTTGCGGGGGTCGTACTCGCCGGAGAGCAGCGTCCGCACCTCCAGCGACTCGACCGCCTTCTGCAGCGAGGTCAGCTCGGTCTCGGCCTCGGCCAGCGATGGCGCATCGGCCTCGTCCTGGGCCAGCTCGATCAGGATGGTCAGGTCGTCCAGCCGCGAGCGCAGCTCGGCCAGCTTGTCCACCTCCGACTGCAACGCGGACAGCTTGGAGGTGACCCGTTGCGCGTTGTCGATGTCATCCCAGAGGTCCGGGGCGGCGACCTCGTCGGAGAGCGCCGCGATCTCGATCATCTTGGTCGCAGGGTCGACGACCGCCTCGATCGAGGTCAGAGCCTTGTCGAGGGCGGAGAGTTCTGCAGGAAAGTCCGATCCAGCCACAATCGACCACTCTACTGACAGCACCTGGGGAGGCGCGCCGCTAAGGTGACGCGCATGAGCGAGCAGGTGCTGGCCATCGACATCGGTGGCACGAAGATCGCCGCCGCCGTGGTGGACACCGAGGGCACGATCCTGGCCGATCAGCTACGGCCCACCGCCGTCTCCGATGACCCCGAGGTGGTGTTCGCCGGCGTCGAGTCCGCGGTCCGCGGTCTGCTCTCCCAGCTCGAGCCCACCAGCCACCGGATCCGGGTCGGCATCTCCTCCGCCGGCCCGATCGACGGACCGGCCGGCACCGTCTCGCCGGTCAACATCGGCGCCTGGCGTGGCTTCCCGGTCTCGGAGCGGGTGGCGGAGGTCATCGCCGAGACGTACGGAGCGGGCGCGGTCAGCGTCGGACTGGCGGGCGACGGTCACTGTTTCGCCCTCGGCGAGCACTGGCTCGGCGCCGGCCGTGACGTCGACTCGATGATCGGCCTGGTGCTGTCCACCGGAGTCGGAGGTGGCGCCGTGATCGACAACAAGCTGTTCACCGGCGTCACAGGCAACTCCGTGCACCTGGGTCACATCAGCGTCAACGCCTGGGGCCCGAGGTGCGTCTGCGGCGGTCACGGCTGCACCGAGCTGTACGCCCGGGGGCCGGCCCTGGTCGCCGCCGCGAAGGAACAGGGTTGGACCGGTGGCGACGACGCCCGCGCGCTGACCGCGGACGCCCGGGCGGGCGACGAGATCGCGCTGCGGGTGATCGACCACGGGATGCGCGCCCTGGCCGCCGGGATCGCCACCACCGCGACCGAGCTCGACGTGGCGGTGGTCGTCCTCGGCGGCGGGGTGTCCAAGGCGGGTGAGGTGATCTTCGCCCCACTGCGTCGCCACCTGCGGGACTTCGCGGTGCTGGACTACGTCGCCGACCTGGAGGTCCGTCCGGCGATCCTGGACACCGCAGGACTGCTCGGGGCGGCAGCGCTCGCGTTCAGTCAGGAGTGAGCGGACTCACCCCGGGATGAGACGGCCCTCGACGAGGGCCACCCGGCGTCCGGCCACCGCGGCGATCTCGTCCGGGTCGTGGCTGACCAGCAGGACCGGGATCGGCTGTCGGCCGACGTCGGTGAGCACCGCCTGCAGCAGTCGGATCCGGGTCCCGATCTCCACGGCCGACAACGGCTCGTCCAGCAGCACGGCGGCCTCCGGCCCACCGAGCCCGAACCCCACGATGGCGCGGGCCAAGGCGACCCGCTGACGCTCGCCGGCGGAGAGCTGGGCCGGACGGCTGTCCGCGAGCGTGGTGTCCAGCTCGAGCAGATCCAGCACCATGGCGACCCGGTGGGCCCCCACTCGTCGCCGCTTCTTGTCGGACGGCAGAGCGGTGGCGATGGTGGCCGCCACGTTCTTGTCGCGGTCGAGCACCGCATCCTGGCCCGCCAGCATCAGATTGCGTCGATCCTGCACGACCAGCACGTCGGCATCGGTGAGCGTGACCCCGCTGAGTCGGACGGAGCCGCGATCCGGGTCCTCGAGACCGGCGATCACGTGCAGCAACGTCGTCTTGCCGGAGCCGGAGGGACCGGAGACTCCGAGCACCTGGCCGGGTTCGACCGTGAGCGCGACATCACGCAGGACGGGACGGCCGTCGTACGACTTCGACACATCCATCAGCTCGAGCGAACCGCCGGCTCGCGGGCTACGGCGGGTGATCAGGAGACGCGCTCCGGCTCCCCGGACAGATCCTCGATCCGCACGAACACGTCCTCGCCGCGCTCCCGGCGCGGTGGCCAGTCGTGCACCCAGATGACCACGAACGCGGCCAGCGAAGCTGCCAGCGCGATCACCGGGCCGATGGTGAACAGGAACACCCCGATCAGACCGACCGCATCGATCGCCAGGACGGCGGCGGCTCCGCTCCGACCGAGCTTGCCGTGCCGAGCCCGCCAGGCCGCGTACCCGACCCAGGGCACCATCGCCAGCAGCAGGAAGACCCAGGAGAACGTCGAGGCCAGACCCGCTCCCTCGATCAGCCGGATCATGCCGGCCATGCTGACGAGGCCGGTCAGGGCGCCCAGCCCGGTCAGAAGGTTCTTGTTCATCGTGTTCCTCCCCGCGGGGTCCCTCGCCGTGGAATCGTGACCCAAACGTAGCCCAAGAAAGCCCCGTCCAGACCGAACCGGGCCACGTCGCCGCGGATTGCGTCGGTGTCGCGCCTGGGTGGGCCGGCGGGAGCTCGTCGGCTGGGTCGGGCCTAGGCTGCACTGATGTCACCGATCGTCGTCGTGGGGGCCGGACTGGCCGGGTTGGCGTGCGCCCAGAGGTTGACCGCGGCTGGGCTCGAGGTCGTCGTGCTGGAGGCGGCCGACGCGGTCGGCGGACGCGTACGGACCGACGAGACCGACGGCTTCCGCTGCGACCGCGGCTTCCAGCTCATCAACCCGGCCTATCCGGCGCTCGGTCGCGTCGTGGACCTCGATCAGCTCGACCTCCGGTCCTTCGGCGCCGGCGTCGTCGTCGCGGGCGTCGACGGCCGCTCGGTCCTCGCCGATCCCCGCCGGCTCCCCCGGCTGCTGCCCGCCACGCTCCGCAGCCCGGTCGGGTCCCTCCGCGAGCGCGTGGCGTTCGTCCGCTGGGCGCTGTCGTGCCTGCTCCCGGTCCGGCGGCAGCTCGCGGCCCCGGATCTGCGCCTGGCCGACGCCCTGGACCGAGCCGGGATCTCGGGAGAGCTGCGAACGGCGGTGCTCGACCCCTTCCTGGCTGGGGTGCTCGCCGACTGGGAGGGCACCACGTCGGCGACCTTCGTCCGGCTGCTGATGCGCTCCTTCCTGCTGGGCTCGCCGGCCGTGCCGTCGACGGGGATCTCTCGGCTCCCCGAACTGCTGGCCGCGAGTCTCCCGGCCGGTACGATCCGGCTCGACCAGCGGGTCATCGACGTCGGAGCCGAGCACGTCCGCACCGCCGACGAGGAGATCCGGGCCGAGGCGGTGGTCGTGGCCACCGCGCCCCGGGCGGCCGCGGAGCTGACCGGGATCCCGATGCCGTCGACGAAACCCCTGACCACGTTCTGGCACACGGCTCCCCGAGCACCCACGACGACGAAGCTGCTGCATCTCGACGGCGCCCGCCGAGGGCCCCTGGTGAACTCGGCGGTGCTGACCAACGTGGCTCCCGGCTACGCCCCACCCGGTCGCGTCCTGATCGCCAGCTCGACGGTGTCGGCGGACGGGTCGGCCGACGCCGAGCGCACGGTACGCCGGCAGGCCGGTCTGGTCTACGGGATCGACACGTCCGACTGGGAGCTGGTCAGCTGCCAGGTGATCGCCGAGGCCCTACCTCACCAGCCGCCCCCGCTGGTTCTGCGGCAGCCCCCCCGGCTGGCCGGCGGGGTGTTCATCGCGGGCGACCACCGTGACACCGCCTCGATCCAGGGGGCTCTGGTCTCCGGTCGTCGTGCGGCCGACGCCGTCATCGGCGGACTCTCCCGTCAGTAGACCTCCCGGGACGAACCGTCAGTACACGTCCCTGACGTAGCGCTTCTCCTTCTTCAGGTTCGCCACGTACTCGACCGCATCCTCGGGACCCCGACCGCGCTGCCGCTCGAGGATCAGCCGCAGCGCGGCATCGACGTCCTTGGCCATCCGGGTGGCGTCGCCGCAGACGTAGAAGTGGGCGCCGTCCTCGAGCCAGGCGTACAGCTCCCGGGCCTGCTCGAGCATCCGGGTCTGCACGTAGACCTTCTCGGCCTGATCGCGGGAGAAGGCCAGATCGAGGCGGTGCAGCACCCCGCCCTGGGCCAGCTCGCCCAGCTCGTCGGCGTAGATGAAGTCGTCGGCCCGGTGCTGGTCGCCGAAGAACAGCCAGTTCCGGCCCTTCGCTCCTCGGGCCGCCCGCTCGTGCAGGAAGCCCCGGAAGGGCGCGACGCCGGTGCCCGGCCCGACCATGATCATCGGCCGGTCGTCGTCGGCCGGCACCCGGAACGCCGCGTTGGGCTGCAGGTAGATACCCACCTCGCCCTCGCCGAGTCGATCGGCCAGGAACGTGGAGCAGACCCCGCCGCGGATCCGGTCGGCGCCGTGCCGGACCGAGGCGACCGTCAGGTGGATGCGGTCGGGGCTGTGCAGCGGGCTGGACGAGATCGAGTACGCGCGCGGCTGCAGTGGTCGCAGCACGCCGGAGAGCTCCGCGGCCGTGAAGGTGGTCTCCGGACTGGACAACAGCAGGTCCAGGACGTCCTTGCCCCACAGCCAGTGGTCGAGGGTGTCCCGTTCACCGCGCGCCATCACCGCGGCCAGATCGCCCTCGGGGTCGCGCTCGGCCAGGGCGGTGAGCAGGTCCCGCGACGGGGTGCGGATCTCCCAGCCGGTGATCAGGCGATCCCGTACGGTCCCCCCGTCGACCTCGGTGGCACCGTCCAGCCCGAGCCGGTCCAGCAGCGCCTCGACCAGCGCCTCGTCGTTGACCGGCACCACCCCGAGGGCGTCACCGGCGGCGTAGCCGATGCCGCTGTCGCCCAGGTCGAACTCGTAGTGGCGGATCTCCTTGGCGCTGCGGGCACCCGAGAGCACCCGGTTGGCGACCAGCCGGGACCGGTACGGGTCCTTGCGGGTCCACCGCTGGCGAGCCGGTCGGGGTGCCGTCGGCGCGGGAACCGGCGTGGTCGGCAGCGCCGCCCCGGCCGCGCCGGGCGCCTCGGCGGCGAGGTGCTCGACCACGTCGTCCAGCCAGGCCACGGCCGGGTCCTCGAAGTCGACGTCGCAGTCGACCCGTGGCACCACCCGCACCGCCCCCAGCTGCTCCAGCCGGGTGTCGATCAGCCGACCGGCCTGGCAGAAGCCCTCGTAGCCGCTGTCGCCCAGGGAGAGCACGGCGTAGCGGGTGTCCTCCAGCCGCGGCGCGCCGTCGGCTGCCAGGGCCTCCCAGAACAGCTCGGCGTTGTCGGGCATCTCGCCCTCGCCGTAGGTCGAGGTGACCACCAGCAGGTACGAGGTCGCCGGCAGCGACGCGACGTCGAGGTCGTCGAGGGCACGCACGGTCGCGCCGAGGCCACGGCCCCGGACCGCACCGGCCAACCGGATGGCCAGCTCCTCGCTGTTGCCGGTCTGAGTGCCGTACGCGATGTCGACGGTGAGGGTCGGCAGCGTGGTGGTCGCCTCGTCGTGCCGGCGGGCGGCGGCCATGCCGGCCAGGAAGCCGCCGAGCCAGGCCCGCTGATCGATGGTGAACGGGGCGTCGGTGGGGATGGAGAGCAGCGTGCTCACGCGGGCACCTCCTCGGCCAACGCCACGTGCGCCAGCTGGGCCAGGTCGTCGAGGGCGGCGGTCACCAACAGCTCGTCGAACTGCGACCGGTCGAGCCAGCTCGCGTTCTTCTGCTGCTGGTGCAGGATCCACCCGTACGTGCCCGGCGCGTCCATGCCCCGCACATTGCGCAGCTGCAGCGACTGCTGGTAGTCGCCGAGGCGCTTCATCGCGATCTGGGCGG
The DNA here is from genome assembly GCA_036524985.1 of Microlunatus sp. GTDB lineage: Bacteria > Actinomycetota > Actinomycetes > Propionibacteriales > Propionibacteriaceae > Microlunatus. The sequence goes on from DATDBH010000150.1 coordinate 12,548, forward strand.
CGAGCTCGGCGTCGTCGAACCGCTCGAGCTTGCCGCGGACGTAGCGCTGCAGCTTCTGGCGCACGGCGAAGTCCTCGGTCAGCACCAGCTTGCGGGCCGCCGCGGTGATCCGCGGATCGCCGGGTCCAGTCGTCCCGGGCACCCGCTCGAGGGCGATCTCCTGGGCGATGGCCAGCACCGTGTAGGACGACAGCACGGCATACGCGTCGGGCGAGGTGGGCTCGCCGAACACCGGCGTACGACCGCCGGCCACCGCGTGCCCGTCCCGCAGCGACAGCTTGAACTGCCGCAGCCGATCCGTCGCCACCGAGCCCGCCAGCTCGTCCAGCAGCTCCTTGCGCGGCTTGGCGGCCAGGATCTGGTCGCTGTCCTGGTAGAGCAGCAGCGCCGTCGGCGTCCCCACCACGATCCGGGTGCGGGTCGTCGCCCAGTCCTCGAGCAGCTCAGCCGCCAGCACCGAGCCGGTGGACTCGAGGTGCCACTGCAGCATCAGCTGCACGGCCTCCTCGTGGAAGGTCGGGTCAGCGGTCAGCGAGGTCGGGTCGACCAGGGGTTGTACCACCAACGAGTCGCTGGCCCGGTCGGCCAGCTCGCCGGCCGGGTCGTACTGGTAGACGAACCCACCGCTCATGCCGTTGCCCAGCCCCTTGCCGAAGGTGCCCAGGTTGAGCACGGCCCCGTTGGTCATGTACTCGCAGCAGAAGTCCCCGACCCCCTCGACCACCGCGGTGGCGCCGGAGTTGCGGACGGCGAAGCGGTCACCGGCCTCCCCCTGCACGAACGTCCGGCCGCCGGTGGCCCCGAACAGGGCGAAGTTGCCGATCAGCACGTTGCCGCCGGGTTGGGCGCTGCCGCCACCGGGGGTCCGCACGACGATCCGGCCACCACACTGGCTCTTGCCGACACCGTCGTTGGCGGTGCCGGTGTGGCTCAGCACGAGGCCGTCGTTGCAGAACGCACCGTACGACTGGCCGGCCGTCCCGGTGCTCGTCACCCGCACCGATCCCTCGACCAGGAACCGCCGGCCCCGGTCGTCGGTGAGCACCGCCGGTGCGCGGTCCAGCTGCTCGGCGGCCGAGGGCGTGTGGTTCAGCAGCCGTTCGAGGTCGACCGACAGCTGTCCGCCGACGGACTTGTGGTGGTTGCGCAGTCCGATCCCGTCGATCTCGACCGAGGACTCTCCCGCCTCGAACAGACTCACCGTGACCTGCTCCAGCACGGCGTCGTCGACGGCGAAGTCGGCCTCCAGGTAGACCGGGTCGGTGACGGTCCGCACCGGCACCCGGGTCAGCATCGCCCGTACGTCGAGGTCGCCGACGCTGGCCGGGTGGTCCAGCAGCTGGAGCAGATCGGTTCGCCCGCGGGCCTCGGCCAGCGAGCGCAACCCGAGCTTGGCCAGGATCTCCCGGACGTCGTGGGCGATGTTCAGCAGGTACTGCGCCAGGGCCCGCGGGTCGCCGTCGAACACCTCCGGGTTGGTGGTGAGACCGGCCGGGCACTTGATGTTGCAGTTCTTGGCCATCACGCACTTGAGCATCATCAGCGCCGTGGTGCCGAACTCGAAGCTGTCCCCGCCGAGCAGCGCGGAGACGACCACGTCGCCGCCGGTCTGGTGCGCCCCCGAGCAGCGCAGCACCACCTTGTCCCGCAGCCCGTTGACGCTCAGGGCCTGGTGCACCTCGGCCACCCCGATCTCGGCGGAGCGGCCGGCGTACTTGAGGCTGGTGACTGCCGCGGCCCCGGTGCCACCGGTGTTGCCGGCCACGTTGATCACGTCGGCACCGGCCTTGGCCACCCCGACCGCGATGGTGCCGATGCCCTCCGACGAGACCAGCTTGACGATCACCCGGACCCGGGCGGCCTTGCAGTCGTGGATGAGCTGGGCCAGATCCTCGATCGAGTACGTGTCATGGTGCGGCGGCGGGGAGATGAGCTCGATGCCGGGGGTGCCGCCCCGGGCCGCGGCGATGTCGACGGTGACTTTCGGCGCCGGCAGCTGACCACCCTCGCCGGGCTTGGCGCCCTGACCGATCTTGATCTCCAGCTCCTGCAGCATCGGGTCGGCCAGGTAGCCCGCCCAGATCCCGAACCGGCCGGAGGCGAACTGCTTGATCCGGGAGCCGCGGATGGTGCCGGCCCGAGTGTGGTGCTCGCCGCCCTCGCCGCAGTTGGACAGGCCGCCGACCATGTTGGTGCCGTGCGCGACCGCTTCGTGGGCGGTGGCGACCAGGGCGCCGTGGCTCATCGCGCCGGAGGCCAGTGAGGCGGTGATCTCGTGGGCGGGCTGCACCTCGGCCAGCGGCACGCTGGCCGGGGAGTGCTGCAGCAGGGCCAGGAACGCGGACGCCGCCCCACGCGCACTCAGCACCAGGCCGTCGGGACCGAGCTCCAGGACGGTGACGTCGTCGCCGTAGTCCGTGGTCAGGAAGTCGGCCAGACCCGCGTACGCGCCGGGCTCGACGTGCGGCGCGTCGACCAGACGCAGCCGGAAGCCGTCCGGCCCGACCGGCTCGACCTCGAGGCCACGGACCCGGATGCTGGAGTTGCCGGTCACCGAGAAGCGCCCCAGCTCGCGGGCGAAGTCGTCGGCCGCGCTCAGCATCGTGACGTCGGCCGGCAGGGCGAGCACGTCCCGCAGGGCGGACGGGCGCCGGGAGCGCTCGGCCTGGGTGGTGGCCACGAAGTCGCGGTAGCCCGGGGTGATCGCGAACTCGTCGATCTGGTCGTCGGTGAGGGCCTCGTAGCCGGCGTTGCGATAGGCGGTGTCGTTCAACCCGTACGCGTCATCGAGCTGGCCCAGCGTCAGCAGTCGCAGCTCCGAGGACTCCTCCTCCGGCGCGAACGTGGGCCGCTCCTCGGTCATGTCGGCGAAGCCGCGCACGGCGGTCAGCCCGTACGAGTGACCGGCACCGTCGGAGCGCTCCTTGAACAGGCCGAGCAGCGGCACCTGGTTCTCCGCGCCCACCGCGCAGGCCCGGGTGTGCCAGTCGGTCGAGGCCTGGGCGATCCGGGTGAACCCGACGCCGCCGACCGGGGCAGCCAGGTGCGGGAAGCAGCGGGCCAGCACCGGGTCGCGGGTGTCGAGGTAGTTGGGCTCGAAGAACTCACCGCCGATGTAGCTCTCCACGGTGCACAGCCCGACCCGGCCCATGGTCTTGGCCAGCGACTTCAGCGCTGCCTTGCGGAACCGGTCGAAGGCGCGGTCGGTGTCGGTCTTCACCCCGGCCGGCGCAGCCGGACTCGGGTACTTCTCCTCCGCCCGGAGCCGTGCGGTCAGGCAGTAGACCGCCGCGGCACCGAACCCGAGGGCGCAGGCGATGTGGTGGGAGGACGGCAGCTGACCGCTCTCCGCGATCAGCGAGACCCGCAGGCGCAGCCCGGTCGAGATCAGTCGCTGGTTGACCGCGGCCAGACCGAGCAGCAGCGGCAGCGGGGCCCGGGTGGTCGAGATGGAACGGTCGCTCAGCACCGCGATGCCGCCCTGCTCGCGAGCGAAGGTCTCGATCTGGTCGCAGAGCAGGTCCATCGCAGCGACCATGGCGGCGGCGTTGTCGTCCGGCGCGGCCGGCACGGGTGAGTAGAGGAGGTCGAAGCGCTGCAACGGGGTGATCTGCTGCTCGCGCAGCTTGACCATCTCCAGGTGGTCCAGGATGGGCGAGTCCAGGACGATCTGCCGGGTCCCGGTCTGCTCGGGCAACCCTCCGGTGCCGTCCGGTTTGGCGCCGAGCGCGACCCGCATGCTCATCCCGTCGGCCTCGCGGATGGAGTCCAGCGGCGGGTTGGTGACCTGGGCGAAGCGCTGGGAGAAGTACTTGGCCAGGCCACCCTCCTGGTCCGACAGCGCGTTGATGGCGTTGCCGTAGCCCATGGCGGAGATGCGCTCGGAGCCGTCGGCGAGCATCGGGTCCATCATGAACCGGAAGCTCTCCTGGTTGTGCGAGTACGCCACGAAGCGGCCGTGCAGGCTCAGGTCGCCGTCGTAACCCAGGGTGCTGGTGCCCCGGGCGATGGCCGGGGCGGGCAGGGCGTCCAAGGCGACCCGGGCCTGCTCCAGCAGCGCGCCGTAGTCACGTCGCGCCGCCAGCGCCGCCAGTGCCTCCCGGGTGCGCAGGATCCGGCCCGTCCGGTGGTCGAGGTAGAGCATCCCGCCGGCCTCGATCCGTCCCCGGTGCACCACCGTGTCGGCCGGCAGCGGCACCTGCCCGGCCTCGGAGGCGACGATCAGGTAGTCGTCGGTCTCCACGGTGCGCAGCGGTCGCAGGCCGAGCCGGTCCAGCCGGGCCCCGACCACGTCCCCGTCGCTGAAGATGAGGGCGGCCGGACCGTCGTTCTTCTCCTCGTAGAGCGAGAAGAACTCCAGCATGTCGCGGATCGCGGCGGGGAGGCTCTCGTCGTTCTCCCACGCCGGGGGCATCAGCGAGACCACTGCCTCGACGATGTCGAGTCCGTCGTCGAACACCCGGCTCTGCAGGGTCTGGTCCAGGCGGCTGCTGTCGGACTGACCGGGCGGGCGCACGATCCGGCGCAGCCGAGCACGGGCGCCGGCGTCGTCGGCCAGCCGGTTCTTGCGGTCGGTGTTCAGCTCGCCGTTGTGGGCCATCATCCGGAAGGGCTGCGCCATGGTCGGGTGCGGCTCGGTGTTGGTGGAGAACCGGGTGTGGAAGTAGAGCGTGCGGACCTCGTGGCGGGGGTCGACCAGGTCGGTGAAGTAGCGGACGACCTCGCCGGCGTTGAGCCGGCCCTTGAGCACCTGGGTCCGCGCGCTCAGCGAGAGCGGGTAGAGCCCCGCGAGCTCGGGCCGCTCGTACGCGCTCTGCTCGATCTCCAGCAGGGCCGCGTTGGCCGCCCGGTCGACATCGGCCCGCATGCGGTCGGCCGGCGCGACGAAGACCCACTGCACGATCGGCAGCTGGTAGCCCACAGCGGCCGGACGCACGGCGCTCGGGTCGACCGGCACCAGTCGTTCGAGCAGCACCTCCAGGCCCTGCCGTTCCAGGGCAGCACGGACGATCCCGCGCGCCTGAGGTTCGTACGCGGGATCGGTGGGCATGAACAGGTTGGCGACGCCGAACGCACCGGGCTCCAGGGGCCAGCCGGTGAGCGCGCTGAAGAAGCGGACCGACAGGTCGACGCTCACCCCGGCCCCGTCGCCGACGCCTTCGGAGGACATGCCACCGCGGTGCGGGATGGCGCACAGGGCGTGCTCGCCCCGGACGATCACGTCGTGGTCCTGGCGGCCGTCCTTGCGGGTGATGAAGCCGACACCGCAGGCACTGGACTCGCGGGAGGGGTCGTACAGGCCGATCCGGAGGTCATTCACGTGGCGGCTCCAGCGCAGGCCGGGACACCTGGAGCAGGAGGCCCGGAGACGGAGGTGAACGGCGCCACGTTGCGACGTTCCAAGCATGCGGGTGCTTCGCCGGATCGCGGCTGATCGCCCGTGTTATCTGAGACGCGGTGTGCTCATGCTAAGGGCAGGCCGGACGCCAGAGCAGGGGTGAGGAGTGTGATCCTGCTGACCACGCCGCTTCGGTGAGCCGGTACTGGCGGAAGCGCACACCCCCGTAGTCGACGTCGCCGGCGGGCACGAAGCCGTAGCGGGCGACGACCCGATCGGGCTGGCGGCTGTGGGGCAGCGCGATCAGCACCTCGTCCAGTCCGAGCTCGCGGAAACCGAGGTCGAGGGCCCGGCACACGACGCTCTCACCGTGGCCCCAGAAGTCCGGTCCCAGCACCAGGGCGAAGTCGGCCCCGTTCTCCTCGGCCTGGAAGCCGCCCCAACCGGCGAACTCGCCGTCGATCAGAACGGCCCACGGGCCGTACCCGTGCTCGTCCCACTGTCGGTCCTTGCCCGCGACCCACGCCGCCGCCGTCTCTGTGGTGAAGGCGTCATCTCCGGCCAGCGGCAGGTGGCGGGCGTTGCGGGGTTCGTTGAGCAGGGCTGCGACGTTGCCGAGATCGACCTCGGTGAGGCGGACGAACGCGATCTCGGGATCGGCCACATCGGGCATCGTAGGACAGGTCCGCCGTAGGCACAGGAGGTACATCCAGGCGTCACGGGAGATCCCGTGGCTGCTCTGAGCCAGTCCCAGATCGGCTGGCCGACGGAGACGAGTCGTCACTCAGTGGGAGCAGAGGGACTCGAACCCCCGACATCTTGCTTGTAAGGCAAGCGCTCTAACCAACTGAGCTATGCTCCCGCGACCAGCAGGTCACAGTAGTGGGCCCGTGCCGCCCGGCCAACTCCCTCGACTGGCACGATGACGGAAACGGGCCTGTCACGAGGCTGGACAGGGGCGACACGCCGCGAGTCTGACTGTGAGTGGCAATTTCCCATCACGAAATAATCAGCAGGCGGCCGGACCCGGCTCAGCTCTGCAGCGCCGTCAGGTGCTCTTCGAGGTCGCGGGCCTCGCCGATCCCGTTCACCACGCTCCAGCGCACCACGCCGTCGGCGTCGAGCAGGAAAGAGCCGCGCAGGGCACAGCCGGCGACGTCGTCGAACACGTCGTACGCCCGCGCGATCGCGCCGTGCGGCCAGTGGTCGGTGAGCAGGTCGAAGGCGAGGCCCTCCGCGTCGGCGTACGCGCGCAGGGTGAACATCGCGTCGCAGGAGATCGCCACCACCCGGGCACCGAGCTCGTCGAAGCGCTGCCACCGCTCGCGGAGGCTCCGGAGCTCGCCGGTGCAGATCGAGCTGAACGCCCACGGGTAGAAGATCAGGACGGCCGGCGCTCCGCGCAGATCGCTCACCGAGACGGTCTGGCCGTACTGATTGCGGCTGCTGAAGTCGGGAGCCGCCGCGCCGATCCCGATGCCCGGTCCGGGCTCACTCACCGTCGAGTGCCGCGGGGCCGGACCAGCTTGTGGGCCGCCCAGTCGGGCGAGGCGTTCGCCGACGTGGTCAGGGCCAGTCCGGCAGTGACCGCCGCCTCGGAGATGTCTGAGTTGTCGACGTAGCCACTGCGGCCGACCTTCGGCGTCAGCAGCCAGAGCACGCCGCTGGCGCTGAGGTCGACGACCCCGTCCACCAGCCCGTCGACGAGATCGCCGTCGTCGTCTCGCCACCACAGGAGCACCACGTCGACCGCGTCCATCGCCTCTTCGATGAGCTCGCCGTCGATGGTGTCCTCGACGCCGACTCGGAGCTCGTCATCGACATCCTCGTCCCAGCCGAGCTCCTGGACGATCTGACCCTTGGTCAGACCGAGCTTCTCCCCCGCCGCGCTCCCCGGTTCGGAGGGTCCTGCCGTCGCGCTCACTGTCCAGCCTCCAGCATCGTGCTCGTGGGACGGCCGCGTCGCTGCTCGGCGCCCCAGGTCCATGTGAGACGAAAGCCTGCCATGGGCTGCCGTCGGGCGGAACCCCGGAGTCTCATCCGACCTGCCGCAGAGCCGCCACGGTCTCCGCGACGGCCCGGCCGTTGCCGGCGACCTGCCAGCGGTTGCCGTCCAGCTCGACCACCTCGGTCGCCCCGCCGGCCCCGATCACCAGGGCCGCGCCGGGGACCCAGTCCCACGGGTGCAGGTTCGCCTGCAGGAACACCCCGATCCGTCCGGTCGCCACTCCGGCGAGGTCCACCGAGGCGGACCCGAGCATCCGCACCGTGGCCGCCGCGCCCACCGCCGAGCGCCAGGTCGCGACGCGCGGCTCGTCGCGAAGGTTCCGCGGATGCAGGTAGGTGGCCACCGACACCCGGTCCAGAGGCTCCTCGACCAGCGGCGCCACCGGCACCCCGTTCAGCGTGGTCGGCCGGTCACGACCGCCGACCCACAGCTCGTCACGGGCCGGGTAGTAGACGGCTCCGAGCAGCGGCCCGACATCGTCGGTCAGGCCGACGGCGGAGCACCAGTAGGGCAGCCCGGACAAGAAGTTGTAGGTGCCATCGACCGGGTCGATGAACCAGGTGCGCTCGCTCGGCCCGTTCGAGGATCGGGCTGCGCCCTCCTCGCCCACCAGCCCGTCGTCGGGTCGCAGAGCGGTCAGCCGCGCGACGACGAGCTCCTCCGCCGCATGATCGGCCGCCGACACCACGTCGGACACCGAGGTCTTGTAGTGCGTGTCGAGTCCGTCGGCCAGCATCCTCGCGGCCAGCGCGCCGGCCTCCGTCACCAGGCTCGCCGCCACCTCCGCGTCATCCACACCGGCGAGGGTAGCCGGACAGGTGCCCGGTCCCGCTACGCGGCCCGCCCGGGTCCGCCTCACGCCTCAGCTCTTGGTGCACCAGGACAGCAGTCGGTCCACCGGCCAGGTGTTGATCACCCGGTCCGGATCGAGTCCGGCGGCCTCGGCCCGCTCGCACCCGTACGCCACGAACTCGAGCTGACCGGGAGCGTGCGCGTCGGTGTCGATGGAGAACAGGCAGCCCATCTCGATCGCGAGCTCGAGCAGTCGGGTCGGTGGGTCGCGGCGCTCGGGCCGGGAGTTGATCTCCACGGCGACGTCGAACGCACGACAGGCCTCGAAGACGACCTCGGCGTCGAAGCTGGACTCCGGTCGGGTGCCCCGCTCACCCTCGATCAGCCGGCCGGTGCAGTGCCCCAGGATGTTGGTCCGACTGTTGGCGACGGCGCCGACCATCCGATGCGTCATCGTCTCCGAGTCCGAGCGCAGCTTGGAGTGCACGCTGGCCACCACGACGTCGAGCTCGGCCAGCAGGTCGTCGTCCTGATCAAGACCCCCGTCATCGAGGATGTCGACCTCGATCCCCTGCAGGACACGGAAGTCCGGCATCGCCGCGTCCAGGTCGCGGGTGGTTCGGAGCTGCTGACGCAGCCGTTCGGCGGTCAGTCCACGCGCGACCGTGAGCCGCGGCGAGTGATCGGTGATCGCGCAGTACTCGTGTCCCAGGGACCGGGCGGTGATCATCATCTCCTCCAGCGGACTGCCCCCGTCGGACCAGGTCGAGTGCACGTGCAGGTCGCCCTTGATCGCCGAACGGAACCGGTCGCCGCCGGTGGCCAACGGCACCTTCTCGTCGCGGAGCTGCTGCAGGTAGTCCGGCACCCGGCCGGCACTGGCCTGGCTGATCACCAGGGCGGTCTTGGGTCCGATGCCGGCGATCTTCTTCCAGTCGTCGGCGTCGTCGTGCCGGGACCGCTCGTCCGGATCCAGCGCCGCGACGATGTCGGCGGCCCGCCGATAGGCCTTGACCCGGTGCGTGTCCGAGCGGCCGCGCTCCAACAGGAAGCCGATCTCGCGCAGGGCGTCGACCGGGTTCACCGTCCGCCCTCAGCCGTCGGAGCCGGTCGCTCGGGTGGTCGGCGGGGACGCGGCTTCAACGGCACGGTCGGCATCGCCGGCGCCTCCATCACCCGCTCGTCCCGCGCGATCACGGGTGGAAACCGGGCACTCCCGGGATCGCTCCGGCGCTGGTCCCACTGCTCACGGAACGCGGCGACCTCCTGGTGCGTACGGCCGATGAAGTTCCACCACATCACGATCTCCTCGGGGAACGGCTCTCCGCCGAGCAGCAGGACCCGCGCCCCGGCGCCTCCGGCCGCGATCCTCACCAGCTCCCGACCGGTGCCGAGATAGACCAGCTGATCGGTCGTCGCCGTGTCGCCGCCGGCCGCCACCTCGCCGGAGACGACGAACACACCGTGCTCATGGCGGGGGTCGGTGGCCAGGTCCACCGTGACCCCCGGCTCCAGGGTGAGATCGGCGCCCACCAACGGCGAGAAGCTGATCGCCGGCGACGCGACACCGTCCAGCTCGCCGATCAGGACCTGCCCGCGGACCCCGGGACGGTCGATGATCGGCAAGTCGACGTAGCGGTCGAACCGGGGAGCGCTGTCGCGCACCGCATCGGGCAGGGCGACCCAGAGCTGCAGGCCGTGCAGGGTGGGCGGTTTGTCGGCCCGGGACATCTCGGAGTGCACGATGCCGTGACCTGCGGTCATGATGTTGAGTGTTCCGGGGGTGACCATCGCCCGCGTGCCAAGACTGTCGCGGTGCTCGACCTCGCCCTCCACCAGCCAGCTCACCGTCTGCAATCCGGTGTGGGGGTGCGCGGGCACCTGCATCCCCGGAGCGTCGCTCACGTCCTCCGGTCCGTAGTGGTCAAGGAAGCACCAGGCCCCGATCATCCGGATGGCCCGGTCCGGCAGGGCTCGGGCGACCAGCGTGGACTTGCCCAGCCAGACCTTCCGCGCGGTGATCACCAGCTCCTCCGGACCGGTCGGCAACGACGAGCGGCAGAGGTACTCCTCCGGTTTTGCCTCCAGGACGCTCATCGCGCTCCTCTCCTGACGCCGACGTCGAGCACGCCGTCGTGCCCGGCCGGTGTCCGGTACCCGAGCACTAGGCTCACCCTATGGCGGCGGCGAAGGGGCTCGACAGGTCTCGCCCGTCCTCGGTGAAGGCCCGAGCAGCCATCGCGAAGCGGCTGTCGGCGCAGACCGCCGCCATGACCACGGCCGCTGTCACCGAGATGGAGACGCGGCACCTCTGGTTCCAGGAGCTGGACGCCGAGCACCGGTCCTGGATCACCCTCGTCGCGCGGGCCGGCATCGACGGTTTCGTCACCTGGTTCGCCGACCCGGACCCGAACGGGTCGGCCCCCTCGGACGTGTTCGGCTCCGCTCCACGGGAGCTGGCCCGACGGATCAGCCTGCATCAGACCGTCGAGCTCGTGCGCACCACGATCGACGTGGTCGAGACCCAGATCGAGGAGGTGATGCCGCGGGCCGACCGACCCGTGCTGCACCCCGCGATCGTGGCGTACAGCCGGGAAGTGGCGTTCGCCGCCGCCGAGATCTACGCCCGAGCTGCCGAGCTCCGCGGCACCTGGGACGCACGGCTCGAGGCCTCGGTGGTGGACGCGGTGCTCCGCGGGGAGACCGACGACTCGGTGCTGTCTCGTGCCTCGACCCTGGGGTGGACCACCACGGAGGGCGTGGTCGTGGTGATCGGCGGGGCCCCGGACTCCGGCGCACCCACCGCCGACGCGGCCGCCGAGCTCGAGTCGATCCGGCACCAGGCGGCCATCTCGGGGCTGGACATGCTGGGCGCGGTGCAGGGCGACCGACTGATCGTGGTGCTGGGTGGGTCACCGCTGAAGGACCCGGCCTGGACGCTCGCGGTGGTGGGACGGTTCGTCAGCTCCTTCGCCGCCGGTCCGGTCGTCGTCGGTCCACCGGTGGAGCACCTGATGGACACCGGGGCCAGCACCCGAGAGGCGCTGAGCGGTTACCGGGCGGTGGTCGGGTGGCCGCAGGCTCCGCGGCCGGTCAGTGCTCACGATCTGCTGCCCGAACGCGCACTGAACGGCGACGGGCACGCGCGTCGGTCCCTGGCCAGGGAGCTCTACGACCCGTTGCTGGATGCGGGAGGCGGTTTGCTGGACACCCTGGTGGTGTTCCTGGACCAGGGCCTCTCCGTCGAGGCCGCGGCCCGCACGTTGTTCGTGCACGCCAACACCGTCCGCTACCGGCTGCGCCGGGTGCACGAGATCAGCGGTTACAGCCCGACGGATCCGCGCGACGCGTACGCCCTGCGGCTGGCCCTGACGCTGGGCCGGCTGCTCGGTCGGCGGGGGCGCACCGATGAATCCGGCACCGACTGAGCACGGGCGATCCGCTGCTTTTGTCAGATTCCTACAACCAGGTCGCCCGAGATTCGTCGTGTCCCTGCGCGACGTACACCGCGAAGTCACGAAATAGTCAAGATCGTGCTGGCCATCGTCGCGCCCGGTCAGGGCGCACAGACCCCGGGGTTCTTGACGCCCTGGCTGACCGAACCGACCTTCTCGGACCGACTCGATCACTTCTCGACCGTGACCGAGCTCGACCTACGCCACTTCGGCACCGAGGCCGACGCCGACACCATTCGGGACACGGCCGTGGCTCAGCCGCTGCTGGTCGCCGCCGGCTTGCTGGCCGCACGGCAGCTCTTGGAGGGGTCGGACGGGGCTGAGGGCATCGGGGCGGACGGCGTCGGTGTCGTCGCCGGTCACTCGGTCGGCGAGATCACCGCCGCCGCCCTCGTCGGCGCACTCTCAGACGACGAGGCGATGGTGTTCGTCCGCGAGCGGGGGCGGGCCATGGCGGAAGCCGCGGCCAGCGCCCCCACCTCGATGACCGCCGTGATCGGCGGGAAACCGGACGAGGTGCTCGCCGCCATCGCGGCGCAGGGACTCACGCCGGCCAACAACAACGGCAGCGGCCAGATCGTCGCAGCAGGGACGACCGAGCAGCTCGCGTCGCTGGCGGACAACCCGCCGGCCCGGGCGCGACTGATCCCGCTCAGTGTCGCCGGGGCCTTCCACACCGTGCACATGGCACCGGCCGCCGACCGGCTGGCGCGACTGGCCGACTCGCTGGGCACGCAGCATCCACGCACCCGGCTGCTCTCCAACGCCGATGGGCAGGTCGTCTCCGACGGCGACGAGGTGCTGCGCCGCCTCGTGGGGCAGGTCGCCTCACCGGTCCGCTGGGACCTGTGTCTGCAGGCGATGGCCGACCTCGGGGTCACGGGCGTGCTCGAGCTGCCACCGGCCGGCACCCTGACCGGCATCGCGAAGCGCAACCTGAAGGGTGTCGAGCTGTTCGCGCTGAACACCCCCGACCAGCTGCCCGAGGCCCTCGACTTCCTGCGACGGCACGCGCCGGAGATCGTCGAGTCGGCCGAGGTGGCCCGGTGACCACGTCGCCGGTCGCGTCCGGCCTCCGCACCTCGACCAGCGTCCCGTACGCGAGGATCCTGGGCATCGGCAGCTACCGGCCGCGTCGCGTGGTCGACAACGCCGAGATCTGCACCATGATCGACTCCTCCGACGAGTGGATCCGGACCCGTTCCGGGATCCGGGAGCGGCGCTGGGCCTCCCCCGACGAGACCCTGCAGATGATGTCGGTGGCTGCGGCCCGGATCGCGATCGAGCGCGCCGGTCTGGATCCCGCGCAGATCGACACGGTGATCGTGGCGACCGTCTCGCACCTCTACCAGACCCCGTCCGCCGCGGCGACGATCGCGAGTGAGCTGGGGACCAACGGCGCCGCCTTCGACGTCTCCGCGGCCTGCGCGGGCTTCTGCTACGGCATCACCCTGGCCGACTCGCTGGTGCGCACGGGCGCCTCCCGGCACGCACTGGTCATCGGGGTGGAGCGGCTGTCCGACATCACCAGTCGCACCGATCGGTCGACCGCCTTCATCTTCGCCGACGGAGCGGGCGCGGCGGTCGTCGGCCCGAGCGACGTCCCGGCCATCGGCCCGGTGGTGTGGGGTTCCGACGGTGAGCAGTCGGGGCTGATCACCCAGACCGAGCCGTGGGATCGGGCCATGGCGGCCGATCCCCCGCAGTGGCCGGTGATGGCCATGGACGGCAACCCCGTCTTCAAGTGGGCGGCGTTCACCATGGCCAAGGCCGCATCCGACGTCCTCGAGCAGGCTGGTGTCGGGCCGGACCAGATCGAGGTGTTCGTCCCGCACCAGGCCAACATGCGGATCACCGACGCGATGCTGCGCGCGATCGGGCTGCCCGCTTCGGTCGTCGTCGGTCGCGACATCGAGCGCCAGGGCAACACCTCGGCCGCGTCCATCCCGCTCGCCATCGACGCCCTGCTGGCCTCGGGTGAGGCTCGGAGCGGCCAGACCTGCCTGATCATCGGCTTCGGCGCGGGCCTGGTGTATGCCGGTCAGGTCGTCGTACTGCCATGATCGTCCTCGACCACAGATCCTCGGACTGACCACTCCCGGTCCGTCCACCGTTCAACCACAAGGAGCCATGAGCCCGATGCCCACCACCGAAGAGGTCCGCGCCGACCTTGCCGACATCGTCAACGAGGTCGCCGGGGTGCCGACCGATGACGTCCAGCTGGACAAGTCGTTCACCGACGACCTCGACGTCGACTCGCTGTCGATGGTCGAGATCATCTACGCCGCCGAAGAGAAGTTCAGCGTGAGCATCCCCGACGAAGAGGCGAAGAACCTCAAGACGGTCGGCGACGCGGTCGCCTACATCGAGCGCGCCGCTTCCTGAGCGCGGAGGGCCACGCGGTCGACGGCCGCACCTGCGGATTCCTGACCGCGTGGCCCGCACCGCCTGTTCCTCACCGCCTGACCCCACGGCGGCACCACCACCCCTGGCAGCCCGAACCCTGACCACCGGAAGGTCCCATCCATGAGCCCGACCCCCATCGTCGTCACCGGACTGGGCGCCACCACGCCACTCGGCGGAGACGTGCCCAGCACCTGGGAGGGGCTGCTCGCCGGTCGCTCCGGCGTCAGCACGATCGAGGCCGACTGGGCCGCCGAGCTGTCGGTCCGGATCGCGGCCTCGGCGGCCGTCGACCCCACCGCCGTCCTGGAGCGGGTCGAGGCCCGCCGTCTCGATCGTTCGGCCCAGCTGGGCGTGGTCGCGGCCCTGGAGGCCTGGCGGGACGCCGGCTTCGGGCTCAAGGAAGAGAACCCCGTCGATCGCCAGCGCCTCGGAGCCGTCATCGCCACCGGCATCGGCGGCCTGCAGACCCTGCTCGGGCAGTGGGACGTGCAGAAGGAGAAGGGCCCCCGCCGGGTGTCCCCGCTCGCCATCCCCATGCTGATGGCCAACGCAACCGCGGCGAACGTGAGCCTGCGGATCGGTGCCCAGGCGGGAGCACATGCGCCCGTGTCGGCCTGTGCCTCCAGCAACGAGGCGATCGCCTTCGGCATCGACATGATCCGGCTCGGCCGGGCCGACGTCGTCGTGGTCGGTGGGGCCGAGGGTGTCATCCACCCGTTGCCGATCGCCTGCTTCGCTCAGATGCAGGCGATGAGCCGCCGCAACGACGAGCCCGAACGCGCCTCGCGACCCTGGGACAAGGGTCGGGACGGGTTCGTGCTCGGTGAGGGCGCCGCCGTGATGGTGATCGAGACCCTGGAGCACGCCCAGGCTCGCGGGGCCCGGATCTACGGCGAGGTCGCCGGGGCCGGCATCACCTCCGACGCCCACGACATGGTGCAGCCCGATCCGACGGGGGAATCCCAGGCGCGCGCGATGACGTACGCGCTGCGCGAGTCGGGTCTCGACCCGGCCGACATCTCCCACGTCAACGCCCACGCCACCTCGACCCCGCAGGGCGACGTGACCGAGGCCCTGTCCATCCGGATGGCCCTCGGCGAGGACACCGGGGCGATCGTCACCGGTACGAAGTCGATGACCGGTCACCTGCTGGGCGGCGCCGGGGCGTTGGAGTCCCTGGCCACGCTGCTGGCCCTCTACCACCGCACCGTGCCCCCGACGATCAACCTGGAGGACCCGGAGCCCGGTCTCGGCATCGACATCGCCAGCACCGTCCGGGAGCTGCCGGCCGGCGACCTGGCCGGCATCAACAACTCGTTCGGCTTCGGTGGCCACAACGTGGCCATCGCCTTCACCAACCGGTACGCCACCAGCTCCTGACGCTCACCGATCTGCTGACGATCAGACCACCTTGTGCAGCCAGCGGACCGGGGCGCCTTCGCCGGCGTAGCGGAACGGTTCCAGCTCGGCATCCCAGGGGCGCCCCAGCAGCTCGTCCAGGGCCTCGACCAGATCCTTCTGGCCCAGGGCGGCCATCACCATGGCGTGCTTGATCCGCTCTTCGGGCACCACCACGTCACCGTGCAGCCCGATCTGGGTGTGCAGCACCCCCAGGGTCGGGGTGTAGGAGTAGCGGTGCGCCTCGACGCCGTCGCTGGCCTCCTCGGTCGCCTCGAAGCGGATGCGCTGCCAGCCCTTCAGGGCGCTGGTCAGGCGAGCGGCGGTGCCGGCCCGGCCCGTCCAGGCATACTCCGTCCGGTACGCGGCTCGCTCCGCCGGCTGGGGAATCCAGTCCAGGCGTACGGGCGTACCGAAGGCACCGCCGACCGCCCACTCGATGTGTGGGCACAGTGCCGACGGTGCGGCGTGGACGTACAACACTCCACGAGTTGTGCTCATCGATCCTCCAGTGATGCGGTGTGAGGGCTGTCTTCCCCAACATCCTCACGACGCCGCCACGGCGGATCAGGGTCCATTCTGCCTCATCAGTCACAGCAGAACCAAGCCCGAAATTCAGGCGGTCAGCTCGGCGTGCCGGCTGCGCTCGGCGCGTCGCTCGGCGGTCCCCCGCCGCCCGGACCGCCGCTCGGAGGCTCACCACCCCGTCCGCCACCCCCGCCACCGCTGGTCGGCGCAGTGCTCGTGTCGACCGGGGCGGTCAGGGTGGCGACATAGCCCCTCGCCACGTCGCCGGTCATGGCCGCGAGCTGGTGGGCGGCGCCGTCATCGCCGAAGACGTTGTCGGACTCCAGCGTCAGCTGCGCCAGATTGCCGACGGACTGCTCGTAGCCCTCGGTCGCGTAGACGACGTCGACGACGTCCTTCGGCAGCGCCAGCTGCGAGGTGGCGATGGCCTTCGTCGAGTCGCTGATCGAGGCCTCGTCCGGATAGACCTCGAAGTGGATGTGCGGCCAGCGACCGGTGTAGCAGGCCGGGACGATGCTGGTGAACCGCACCGTGCCGTCGTCGTCGCTCACCTGGACACCGCGGAGGTAGTTCTCGTTCTCCACACCCTCGGAGTACATCGAGTAGCGGCCTTCCCGGTCGCAGTGCCAGGCGTACACGGCGACGCCGGCGAACGGTGCGCTGTCCTTGGCGAGATCCAGGATGGTCAGCTCGAAGTCCAGTGGCACCCCCTCGGCGGTCGTGGTCGAGGTCCCGAACGAGGAGCGGATGTCGCTGCGGACGATGCCCGACTCCTCGAGCACGTCCGGTCCGTTGGAGCCGTCACCGGGGTACGGACCGGCGGTCTCGTCGGGGATCTCGGTGAGACCGGTGGCGCCGGCGGCATCCGTGGTGGACGTGGTGGACGTGGCCGTGACGCCGCAGGCCGCTAGGGCAACCATCCCGGCGCCGAGGCCGAAGACGCCCAGCACCCGGCGCCGGGAGAGCAGCGTACGGACGTCGAAGTCGAGCCCCTGGTCGACGACCTCCTCCTCCGGACGCGGCAGGAGCCGCCCCTGGTACGAGGGTCCACGCGGACTGAGATCGGACTGAGGCTGCTTCACGGGTCGTTCGCCTTTCGCTGGTGCTGGTCTGCTCCGTCGATCGTGCCGGTGGCGACTGTGCCGCGCGCCCGAGGTGGCTGTGCGGCTCCTGTGTGTGCGACCGACCGCTCGGGCGCGCAGCCGGCCGTCCCGGACGTCTCTCAGTGGCTTGGCGCCCCTAGAGTGGGCCGGGATGACTACCGCGCCGTACGGAACCTGGCCTTCGCCGGTCACGACCGATCTCGTCACCTCCGGCACCGTCGGCCTGGCTTCGCCTCAGCTCGACAGGGACACGCTCTACTGGCTCGAGTCGAGGCCCGACCAGGGTGGCCGGGTCGAGCTCGTCCGGCAGGCGGTCGGCGGGCCGGCGCAACCCGTGACCTCCGACCCGTACAACGTCCGCAGCCGGGTGCACGAGTACGGCGGCGGGGCGTACGCCGTCCGCGACGGTGTCGTGGTGTTCGCGAACTTCGCCGACAACCGCCTCTACCGCGTGCGGGACGGCCGCACCACCCCACTCACCCCGGTGAGCGAGCACCGGTTCGCCGACCTGCGCGTGCACCCCGAGCGTGATCTCGTGCTGGCCGTCCGGGAGGACCACTCCGGAGCGGGCGAGCCGGTCACCACCATCGTCGCCCTGGACCTCGGCGGTCAGGGTGTCGGCACGGTGCTCTGTGCGGGGGCCGACTTCTACTCCGACCCCGAGCTCTCCGAGACCGGCGAGCTGGCCTGGACCGAGTGGGACCACCCGGCGATGCCGTGGGACACGACCCGGATCCGTCGCGGACGCCTCGTCGGTGGTGCAATCGTCGACGTCACCGAGGTGGCCGGCGGGCCGGGTGAGTCGGCCGTCCACCCACGGTGGGCGCCGGGCGGTGAGCTGGTCTACGTGTCCGACCGCACCGACTGGTGGAATCTGTACGCCGACCGCGAGGGCGTCAGCACACCCCTGTGGCCCGAGGCGGCCGAGTTCGCCACCCCGCAGTGGGTGTTCGGCGAGCAGCCGTACGTGGTGCTGGACTCCAGCCGACTTCTCGTGACCCGGATCAGCGCCGGCGTCACCTCGATGGGTCTGCTGGATCGCGCTTCCCAGACGCTGCGCCCCCTCCTGGAATCGGGACTGTCGGGGCGGCTGGCGGCCGCCGACGGGCAGGCCGCCGCACTGATCGAGGATGCCGACCGGCCCGCTCGGCTGGCGCTCGTGGACCTGACCACCGAGACCTGGACCGACATCCGGCACGCCAGCACGCAGGGTCTGTGCGCCGACTGGGTGTCTGTGGCGCGGGCGGTCAGCTGGGCGAGCACGCTCGACGACGTCCCCGGGGAGGTCCACGGCTGGTACTACCCGCCGACCAATCCCGGGCACACCGCACCGGACGGCGAGCTGCCGCCGCTCATCACCCTCTCGCACGGCGGCCCGACCTCGTTCTCCGACACCGGCTTCGCCGTGTCGCTGCAGTACTGGACCTCGCGCGGCTTCGCCGTCCTGGACGTGAACTACCGCGGTTCGACGGGCTACGGGCGGCCCTATCGCGACGCGTTGCGCGGAGCCTGGGGAGTGGTCGACGTCGCGGACTGCGCGGGTGGAGCCGCAGCGCTGGCGGCTCAGGGCCTGGCCGATCCGACCCGGCTGATCGTCCGCGGCGGGAGTGCCGGTGGCTACACGACCCTGCGGGCCCTCACCGCCACCGACACCTTCACCGCCGGGATCAGCTTCTACGGTGTGGCCGACCTGGAAGCGCTGGCCCGTGACACCCACAAGTTCGAGGCTCGCTACCTGGACGGTCTGATCGGGCCGTATCCGGAGGCCATCGAGATCTACCACGAGCGCTCCCCCATCCGGCACGTCGACCGGCTGTCCGTCCCCCTGCTCCTCCTGCAGGGCTCCGACGATGCGGTCGTGCCGCCGAACCAGGCCGAGACGATGGCGGCCGCGGTCCGGGCCAAGGGCCTGCCGGTGGCGATGATCATCTTCGAAGGTGAGGGCCACGGGTTCCGACGGGCCGACTCGATCCGGGCGGCACTGGAGGCCCAGCTCGTCTTCCTGGGGAGGGTCTTCGGATTCGAGCCGGCCGACCGGCTGCCGCCGATCAGGATCGAGAACCTCTGACCGTCGGGGAGCCGGCCAGCCCCTCCAGCAGGGAGCCGGCGCGAGCCACGCCGCCGAGCGCCGACAGCTCCTCGGCCAGCGCCGCGCTGCGTCGGGCGAAGCCGGGGTCGGCGAGCACCGTCCGGACCGCTGCGGCGACGGCCTCCGCCGTCGGTCGGCGGCGGCGCAGGTCGACCCCGACGCCCGCAGCGGCTACCCGGGCCGCGATCTCGGGCTTGTCGGCGGCCCGACCTGGGGCGACGACGACGGGTACGCCGGCCGCCAGCGCCGACAGCACACCACCCCACCCCCCGTTGGTGACGAAGACCGACGTCGAGGGGAGCACCACGGTGTAGTCGACGACATCGCGGATCTGGGCGTTGGCCGGCACCGGGACACCCAGGTGATCACGACCGATGTGCCCGGTGGTGGCGAGCACGTCGAGGTCGAGGTCCGCCAGACCCCGCAGCGCGGGCTGCAGCAGCTCGCTGGGGTCGGTGTCGATGGTTCCTTGACTGACCAGCACCAGGGTGCGACCCGGGCGCAGCGGGGGCGAGGGCGAGAACTCGGCCCCGACCAGTCCGAGATGACCGACATGCTGCACCCACTCCGGGATCCCGGCGCCCCGCGGCTCCAGTCCTGGGCACCCCGTGGCCACCACCAGCTGTTCGGACAGGAACCCGGCGCCGTAGGGGCGGTGATCGTACGGCAGCCCGACATCGCGCCGGACACGCTGATAGATGCGCCGGAACGGGCTGGTGAGAACGCGGTAACCCACACTCACCGCAGCGTCGCGAAGCCGTCCGACGGAGCCGGACATGTGCGGCACCCGGACGGTGGTGAACGGTCCGTCGAGAGAGGGATTGAACGGCAGCACGTTGACCGTGGCCCACGGCAGCCCGGACAGCTCTGCCACCAGGCCCGGACCGAGGCACATCGAGTCCGACACCAGCAGATCCGCGGACTCGAGCGCGAGCGCGTCCTGCAGGTCACGGACCTGTCCCGGGGCGGTACCGAGAAATCCCCGCTTGATCAGCGTCATCACCTCCCGCCTCTGCGATCCGGCCGCCTCGGGAAACGTGGCCGCGAGGTCATCCGCATCGAAGTCCTGCGCGGCGGTCCAGGGCACCACCCCCGCGCCCAAGCCGGTGAACCGGTGCCGGAAGAGAGCACCCGTGTGAACCCTGACCCGGTGACCGCGCCGCACCAGCTCGGCCACCACCGCCGAGACCGGGCCTACGTGCCCGGCCACCGGAACCACCCCGACCAGAACCCTCATGGCGGTCATCGTCCTCCGCCGGAGCCGATGAGACCATCGCTGCTGTGGTACCAACACCGCCGCCTGGCGCGTGAGAATGCTGCGAGAGTCAGCGGCCGGGCGGCGGCCAGTAGTCGTTCGGATCCAGCCGGTCGCCGAAGATCGCTTGGCCGACTCGCACTGTCGTGGCCCCGTACGCGATGGCGAGCTCGTAGTCGCCCGACATCCCCATCGACAGCTCGCCCCAGCGTTCGGGGTGGTCGTCGGAGTCCTGCAGCCGGGAGCGCAGGTCGCGCATCCGGCCGAAGCAGGCGCCGACCAGTGCAGCATCGTCGGAGAACACAGCGAGGGTCATCAGACCGCGCACCCTCAAGGTGCCGAATCGGCCCAGCTCGTGGGCGAAGCTCGGCACCGCCTCCGGCGACAATCCGAACTTGGAGTCCTCCCCCGACGAGTTCACCTGCACGAACACGTCGAGCGTCCGATCCAGATCCTGCAGCCGCCGGTCCAGCGCTTCGGCCAGCCGGAGCGAATCGAGGGCGTGGAACTCGGCGGCCACGGCAGCGACCTGCTTGGCCTTGTTCGTCTGCAGGTGCCCGATCACTGCCCACCGCAGATCCGCGACGTCGGCGAACGCCTCCGCCTTGGCGACGGCCTCCTGCACCTTGTTCTCACCGAACAGCCGGACCCCGGCGTCGTACGCCTCCTGGATCAGTGCCGGCGGCTTGGTCTTGCTGACCGGCAGCAGCCGCACCTGGGACGCGTCCCGATCGGCCGCTGCACACGCCTCGTCGATGCGACGACGCACGGCAGCCAGGTTCGCAGCGATCTCCACCGGCCCAGACTAGTGATCGTCCCTGGACCCGACTCCGCTCGGGTTCGAACCCCAGCGAAGTCGGATTCCGGGCCCTGGTCAGGGCCAGCGCGCTCCCAGCGAGATCATCCCGAGCGCGGCCAGGATGGCGAAGGCGAGCCCGAAGCCCGCGTAGCGCGAGGTGACCTCCCGATCGACCTTCTCCTTGCCAACCGAGTTCCCGATGTCCTTGTAGACCTCTTTCAGCTCGCCCGCGCTCTCGGCCGTGTACGCCTCGCCGCCGGAGATCTTCGAGACCCGCTGCAGCTCCACCCGGTCGACCGGGACGGGCTCGCGACGTCCGCCGACCTCGATGTAGCCGTCCTCGGTGCCGTAGGCGATCGTGTAGATCGGCACATTCTGATCCCGGGCGGCCCGAGCGGCCTGGTCGGAGGCTCGTCCGACCTGGGTCTTGCCGTCGCTGAGCAGCACGATCCGGGCGGGGACATCCGCATCCGGGTCGTCGGGGTCGGGCGGCACCTGACTCAGCGCGGCCAGCGAGGTGTAGATGCCCTCGCCGATGGCCGTCGACGGCTGCGGCTGCAACGCCTCGATCGCCGCGGTCACCGCGCCCCGGTCCAGGGTCGGCGGCACCAGGGTCGTCGCCGTGCCGGCGAACGAGACCAGCGCGACGTTGAACTTGGGCGGCAGCGTGGAGACGAACGCCGACGCCGCGGTCTTGGCCGCCTCCAGCCGAGTGGGTTCGACGTCGGTGGCCTCCATCGACAGCGACACGTCGATGGTCACCACGATGGTGGCCCGCTGCCGGTCCTCCAGCACCTGGTCCTTGGGCTTGGCGAACGCGAGGGTCAGGGTCAGCAGACTCAGGATCGACAGTCCCACGGCGACGTGCCGCACCCAGACGCGGTCCTTCGGGATGACCAGGTCGAACATCGTGCGACCCATCGAACGCCGCCGGCTCGCCCGCCGGCGGGACAGCAGCAGGTAGCCGCCGATCAGCGCGGGGATGAGCAGCAGCAGCCACAGCCGCTGGGGCGCCAGGAACTGCAGCATCGGCACCATCACGATCACGGCCACTTCGCTCCCAACGAGATCGCGCCCAGGGCGGCCAGGACGGCGAAGGCGAGCCCGTAGCCGGCGAACCGGGAGGTCACCTCCCGCTCGGCCTTCTCGTAGCCGACCTCGGAGTTGATGTTGCTGTAGACCGACTTGAGCTGGTCGATGGTGGCGGCGGAGAAGTAGCGGCCGTTGGTCGTCTCCGCGATCTGCTTCATCAGCTCGTGGTCGACCGGCACGCGTTCGCGCTTGCCGTCCAGGTCGACGTAGCCGTTCTCGGTCCCGTACGCGATCGTGTAGATCGGCACCTTGGCGTTGCGCGCCTCGGCCGCCGCCTGCATCGGCGCACGGCCGGCGGTGTTGGTCCCGTCGGTGAGCATCACGATGGCCCCCGGGGCGACCGAGTCAGGCTTGCTCGGGTCCTTCGGCGCCTGCTGCAGGGCCCGCAGGGCCGTGTAGATGCCCTCCCCGATCGCCGTCCCGTCCTGCAGCTGGATGCTGTTGATGGCGTTCTCGACGGTGTTGTGGGCCAACGTCGGTGGCACCAGGATGGACGAGTTCCCGGCCATCGACACGACCGAGACGTTGTACTTGTCCGGGATCTCCTGCACGAACTCGATCGCGGCCGCCTTGGCCGCCGCGAGTCGGTTGGGGGCCACGTCGGTGGCCTGCATGGACTGCGACGCGTCGATGACGATGACGACCGTGGCCCGCTCCCGGGGCACGTCGATCTGGCTGCTGGGCCGAGCGAACGCCGCGGTCAGGGTGACCAGGCTGAGCAGTGAGAGCGCGACGGCGAGATGACGTCGCCACTGCGACTGCTTCGGCACCACGACGTCGAGCATGGAGGTGTTGGTGAACCGCATGCCACGCCGGTTCTTCCGCCGGGTCGCGAAGACGTACGCGGCGATCAGCACCGGGATGGCGAGCAGGATGAGCAGCCGGTCCGGCGACAGGAACGTCAGCTGCGGGATCACTTCGTCACTCCCTGGGGCGGCGCGTGCAACATGCTGGCGACGCGACGGTAGGCCAGCACGAACCGGGCGATGTCCTGCACCCAGTCACGATCGGTGCGGAGCTGGATGTGCCCCACACCTGCACGACGAAGAGCGATCCGGATTCGTTCCCGCTGGGCGGCGGAAGCGGCGTCCATCCGCGACCGGGCCGCGTCGTCGGCGGTGTTCACGTACCGCTCGAAGTCGGTCTCGGGATCGCGGATCAGCATGTCGCCGACGTCGGGGAACTCGATCTCGCGCTTGTCGACGACCTCGACGGCCAGCACCTGGTTGCGTACGCCCAGGCGGCGCATCGATCGCTCCCACTCCGGCTCCACGTTCGGGTCGAGCTCGTGGTCGCCCGGGGTGAGGAAGTCCGAGACGACGACCCTCAGCCCGCGGCGTCGCTGGGTGCGGGACAGCTGCTCCACAGCGGCGGCCAGGGACATCGAACCGGTCGCGTGGTCGGGCACGAACGGCTCGGTGAGCATCCGGCGGAGCACGCCGTACAGGGCCGAGCGACCGGACACGGCCGGGAGTCGGCGGATCCGGTCGGGGCGCATGATGTAGCCGCCGAACCGGTCACCGACCCGTTGGCCGAGGAACCCGATGGTGGCGATCGCCGCGATCCCGAGGTCGCGCTTGGTGACGCCCTCGGTTCCCCAGTTCATCGACGGGGTGACGTCGAGCAGCGCCCACACCTCCAGCTCGCGGTCGGAGATGGTGTCGCGGACGTGGGCCACGTTGGTCCGCGCGGTCACCGACCAGTCGATCCGGCGGACGTCGTCCTGTCCCGGTTGGTAGACCCGCGCCTCATTGGTCTCCGAGCCCGGACCGGGCAGCAGGCCGAGGTGGTCACCGTGCAGGAAACCCTCCAGCCGCCGCACGATCGTCAGCTCCAGTCGACGCAGCGCCGCCTCGGGAGCGAGCTTGTTCAGCGGGATGGTCGGCTGGGTCGGCTCGCCGAGGACCGAGGAGAGGGCTCCGTGCGCGGCCGGGTCCGGCGCTGCCATCGCCGGCGCACCGGCGGGGCCTGGGTAGGAGGGTGCCCAACCCGGGGGCGGGTAGACCGGCGCTCCGCCTGGGGGCGGGTATCCGCCTGGGGGCGGGTATCCGCCTGGGGGCGGGAAACCTGGCACGGAGTTCGACATGCGACTCAGTTGAAGTCCGGCTGCGCCGCCTGCCGCTGCGGGGCACGCTGTCCCCCGGGCTGCTGGGACTGACCGCCGTTCCACACCGGGGTGGGCGGCGGCACCATGGCGATGATCCGGTCGATCACCTGAGCGGGCTGGATGTTGTCGGCGATGGCGTCGAAGCCGAGCACGATGCGGTGCGACATCACGTCCTTGGCCACCGACTGCACGTCGGTGGGCAGCACGTAGTCGCGCCCGTGGATCAGGGCCAGCGCCCGGGCCGATGCGACCAGACCGAGGGTGGCGCGGGGGCTGCAGCCCAGCTGGATGACCGAGGTGAGATCGGGCAGGTTGAACTCGGCCGGGGTCCGGGTGGCGAGCACCAGGCGGACGATGTACTCCGCCACGAGGTTGTGGACGAACACCTCCGAGGCCTGCTTCTGCAGCTGCAGGATCCGCTGAGGATCCAGCACCGGCCGCGACGTCGGTGGTTGGACGCTCATCCGGCGGAGGATCTCGAACTCCTCGTTGCCGCGCGGATAGGGCACGTCGACCTTGAGCAGGAACCGGTCACGCTGGGCTTCCGGCAGCGGGTAGACGCCCTCGGACTCGATCGGGTTCTGGGTCGCGATGACGATGAACGGCTCCGGCATCGGATAGGTCCGACCGCCGATCGAGACCTGCTTCTCCGCCATCAGCTCGAGCATCGCGGCCTGCACCTTGGCAGGTGCCCGGTTGACCTCGTCGGCGAGCACGAAGTTGACGAACACCGGACCGAGCTCGACGTCGAATCCCTCTTGGCTCGCCTTGTAGATCCGGGTGCCCACGATGTCGGACGGGACCAGGTCCGGGGTGAACTGGATGCGGGCGAAGTCGCCGCCCACCACCGTGGCGAACGAGCGGACGGCCAGCGTCTTCGCGACCCCGGGGACACCTTCGAGCAGGATGTGACCCTTGGCGAGCAGACCCACCATGAGCTGCTCGACCATGTGCTCCTGGCCGACGATGACCCGCTGGACCTGGCTGATCGCCTCGCCCAGCAGGCGCGAGGCCTGCTGGTTGGTGTTCTGGGCTGCCTGGCTGTTCTGGGCAGGGGGCTGGGTCGGCGCGGCGGGGGGAGCCGACGAGGCTCCTGGACCGTGCGACGGACTGCTCACTCTCAGACTCCTGGTGTGGCCGGGTGCAGGACGGTGGCCCATTCTCGCAGACCCATCCAAGCCCACCACGGGGTCGACGCACCGGTGGGTGCGACCTCGCCCGGATAGACTCTGCGAGCAGCCGAGCCGACCCCGCGTTCGGGAAGACCCAGCCGACGAGGAGCGATGTCCACCCCACCAGCCGATCCTGACTGGGTGCCGGTCAGTCCGCTGCTCCCGGAGGATCCACCACGGGTCGGCGACTTCTGGCTCGACGCCCGGATCGGCGCCGCCGAGTCCGGGGTGGCCTACACCGCCCACGACGCCGAGGGTCGCAGCGCGATGGTCATCGTGCTGTCCGAAGGCGCCGCCGCCGACGCCGCCGCTCGCGACCGGCTGGCGGGCGTCGTCAACGACATGCACATCGACACCGTGCTGGCTCGCGGCGGTCACGGCCAGGACTTCGGCCGGATGGGCCGCAAGTACGTCGCCGACGACAGCGACCCCGTGCCACCCGACGGTGCTCTGCTCGCCCCCTGGGTCGCCCTCGCGTACGACGGGACCGCCGCGGCGGCCGACGAGGCGGCCCGGGTGCTCGACGACGTGCAGCTGGCGACCCTGCAGCCGCAGGGAGCGCCGACCGGGCCGGACTACCAGCACTACTGGCAGGGGCGGATCAAGCCGGGTCTCGTCCGGCTGTGGCCGCTGCCCTGGCCGGGCCGCTACGACCGGGCGGGCTGGACGACGATCCTGGTGTCCTGGCTGCTGATGCTGCTGCTGGCCGCTCTGGCCGTGCTCATCGCGATCCTGATCTTCCGCAACCAGCCCCCGCAGACGCCGCCCACCCCCACCGGCGGTTCGGGCAGCCCGCCACCCCAGTCGCAGTCCGGGTCGCCGCCGCCCCAGTCCGGCTCACCTTCGGCCAGCCAGTCCGGATCGCAGTCCGGCAGCCCGTCGGGTACCCCATCGGGCAGCCAGTCCGGTTCGCCGTCCGCGTCGGGGTCGGGCTCCGGCTCCGCCTCCCCCTCGCCGAGCGGCACGGAGTCCGGCGGCGGTGCGGCCAGCCCGGACGAGTCCGGCTCGCCTGGCGGCAACACACCGACATCGAGGTTGTAGACGTGCCGGGAGCGGTGGCTCTCGTGCGAGGATCTGGCCCGTGCGCACCCCGAAGCTGATCGCGACCGACCTGGACGGCACGTTCCTGTCGCCGGATTCCTCGGTCAGCGCGGTGAACTCGTCAGCGGTGCTGGCCGCGCAGGAGGCGGGCGTCACGGTGGTCTTCGCGACCGGTCGCCCGATCCGGTGGCTTGAGGTGATCAGGGGTCTGCCCGGCGCACATCCGACCGTGATCGCCAGCAACGGCGCTGCCCTCTACGACGCGGCCGCCGACGAGATGGTCGACCGGATCACCATCGACACCGCCGCCGCGCTGGACGCGGTGGCACGGATACGTACGGTCGTCGACGACGTCCGGTTCACTTTCGAGTCGGGGACCCGGTTCGGTCACGAACCGCACTACACCACCTGGGAACCTACGGACGGCAGTGATCCGGACATCTTCAGCGGCCCGCTGGAGACGATCGTGCACGAGGACCTGGTCAAGGTCCTGGTCCAGTCCCCCGCGCTGGAATCCGACGAGCTCCTGTCCCGGGTCGACCACGTCCTCGGCGACCGGCTGTCGGCCACCCACTCCACCAGCCGTGGCTACGGCCTGGTGGAGATCAGCGCCCGCGGAGTGGACAAGGGCGCGATGTTGGCGCGGGTCTGTGCCCGGATGGGCATCGACGCCGCCGACGTCGCCGCCTTCGGTGACATGCCCAACGACTTGTCGATGCTCAGCTGGGTCGGCCAGCCGTACGTGGTCGCGAACGCCCACCCCGCGCTGCTCGCGCACGGCTTCGCCACGGTGCCGCCGAACTCCGAGTCGGGGGTCGGGCAGATGATCCGCCGACTGCTCGGCTGAACGCGATGGCCGAAGTGATCACCCGGGTCGGGCGGGGGGTGGCGATCTGCCTGCTGCCGGTGCTGATGGCGCTGGACGTCGGGGCCAGCACCTTCCCCGGCGGCACGACCTTCCCGTGGCGCCCGGTGATGGTCGATCTCGACGTCTACCGTCTCGCGGGCCGGGTGCTGTTGGACGGCGGCAACTTCTACCAGCTGCCCGGCGCGCTGCAGTTCCTCTACCCCCCGTTCGCCGCCCTGCTGGCCGTCCCGCTGGCGTTGCTGCCCGTCGCCCTCGTGCAGATCGCCTGGACGATCGCGGGCGCGCTGATGATCGTCGCGATCCTGCACCGCTGGGGGCAGACAGGCTGGCGCCTGAGTCTGTGGTCGACGGCGGTGGTGTTCGCCGTGCTGCCGGTGAGTCAGACCCTCGCTTTCGGTCAGCTCGGTATCGTCCTGGTCGCCCTCGTGGTGCTCGATCTGGCCCCCGGCCCTCGGGTGGTGAGCGGTCGCCGCCTGCTGCCGGAAGGAGTGCTGACCGGGGTCGCGGCCGCATTGAAGCTGACTCCGATGATCTTCGTGCTCTACCTGCTGGCGGTGCGTCGCTGGCGGGCTGCCCTGACCGCGACCATCGCGGCCGGATCGCTCACCGTCCTCGCCGCGATCGTCCTGCCGCGGGAGTCGCTGGACTTCTGGACCCGGCTCGCGCACGGTGACACCGGCCTCGGCCACAGCCTGATCTACTACACCAACCAGTCCGTGTACGCCGACTTCGTGCGGGCGTTCACGCTGGCTCCCGCGGGCACCGTGGTGGGGCTGCTGGCGAGCGCAGTGGTGGTGGCCCTGGGCGTGTGGGCCGCCGCCGTCTGGCACCGCGCCGGCGAGGTCCGCTTCGCGGTGGCCCTGTGCGGGGTGGCCAGCCTGCTGGCGTCGCCGGTCTCGTGGCTGCACCACTTCGTCTGGATCGTTCCGCTGGCCTTCAGCCTGGTCGAGCTCCTCGGGCGCCGTCCGCCGGTGGTGCCGAGCTGGTTGCCCGTGCTCGGCTGGACGTTCGTCGGCTGGGTGGTCGTGTCGCCGTACCGGCGGTTACCCAACGGCGGTGACCTGGAGCTGGAGTGGACCGCCGGTCAGCACCTGCTCGCCTCGGTGACCGCGGTTCTCGGCGTGGCTCTGCTGCTGGCCGCCGCGCTGGTCGGCCGGCGCCGGCCGGTGGCGGCCCCGAGCGGGACGCCCGGCGTGCCGCAGAAAGAAGTCAGTCGGACAGACGTCCGATGACTGAGCCGCAGGTTCCGCCGGAGCCCGCGAACAGGATCATGACGAAGAGTGCCCTCGATCGAGATCCGGCCGGCTGATTCTGAGGATGGTCGACGCCATCGTCGGACTCTGGAGCCAGGCAGCGGAAGACGCCAGTGGTCGTGACCACTAGCCGCCCAGTCGACACCGTCGCTGTTGTCACGTCGCTGACGGAGCGAGACCAGGAAGCGCTCCTGGCCGCAACTTGTCGCCGACCAAGATCAACGAGCGCTGAACGAGGGACGGGAGGTGGACCGGCCTCGGCAACGATCACGGCGACGGCGTACCAGCAGTTGTCGAGCGCAGCACGCAAGATGCCGCCACCCCACTGTCAGCGCCACGATCGGCGCGGCTCTCGGCCCCTGATGTTGGGTGCAGAGAACGGGAGCCGTCGGGTGGGCGTAAAGCTGGGTTGATCATGGGTCGGGAAACGGTTCTGATGATGGTGCGTCGGTGAATGAGTGCCGAACCGGGCGATCTCTTGCCACCAAGACGGTCCGTACCAACAGCGACGGGCATGTGGACTTGGTGCGATGGTCCGAGCAGTTCGATGATGTGGCGCTGGAGGGGTTACAGGCAATCTGAGGTGGCGCTACGCTCAAATATGATCACGAGTCCGTTGGCGCGCGCGCTGTTGACGCTGTACGTCGTCGTATCGCTGGTGAATGTGTTCGCCGAGGGCTCAGGATTCACAGTCGTCGCATTTGTCACAGTCTTTCTGGCGATGCCACTCCTGATCGCGCTACTGCCGGCCACCCGCATGGGCCGCGACCGCATGACCGTGCTCGTCATCATCGCCTTGTTCTTCTCCTGGCTCGGCGACTGGCTCGGCGA
Source organism: Microlunatus sp. (assembly GCA_036524985.1). Taxonomy (GTDB): domain Bacteria; phylum Actinomycetota; class Actinomycetes; order Propionibacteriales; family Propionibacteriaceae; genus Microlunatus. The sequence continues at coordinate 42,083 of DATDBH010000150.1, forward strand.
TCTGTTGGTTCCACATATCGTTTTCAAGATCATCTTCTTCTTTGTCGGTCACATCTTCTACGTGGTGGCCTTTCTCCCCTACCGTCGCTCGAGCCTGCTCTATCGGCCCGTCCCGCTGGCGGCGTATCTGGTCTTCATCGGCGCCCTGCTGGCGTGGATCGCCCCCCGATCGGGCATCCTGGCCCCGGCGGTCATCGTGTACGGGTTGCTGTTGGTGACGATGGCTGTCCTCGCCTCAGGCCTGAACTGGCTGGCCGCCGTCGGCTCGATGATCTTCGTGGTATCGGACCTCTCGATCGCGGTGACGGCCTTCGCGATACCGGGGGTGATCGAGGAGTCGGAGCTGCTGATCATGAGCACCTACCTGGTGGCTCAGCTGATGATCGTTCTCGGTGTCATTCAGCGCCGGCGTGATGACGCGACACTTCGCACCGAAGGCGTCACTCGGTGAGGGCCGCCTCGGCCGCCGATTGACGACGACAACGAGTTCCGTGACCGCCTTGGGGCTCGGTGATTTCTCACCTGCGCCGAGAATGGCAGATCGCAGCAATTTGGGGTGGTCAGCGGACCGCCGTAGCCGTATCTTCACTGATATGGCGGCAGTCATCACAAAGCAGGTTCTGGCGGGAATCCGACTTGTCAACGGCGGACTCGCCCTGGCTGTCCCGAACGTGGTCGGTGGCCGGCTCGGCGTCAGCACCGTGACCAGCCCAGGCCTGGGGTACGCGTTCCGATTGTTCGGGGTGCGGACCGTGCTCATCGGAATCCAGCTGTGGCGCACCCCTGCTGTCGCCGGGAACCACGTCATCCGCGAGACGATGCTCATCCACGGCGCCGACACCGCCGCGGCCCTGGTCGTGTACAAGATGGGCGAGCTGCCCCGCAAGGGCGCGATGCTCGCCGTCGGCATCTCCGCGGTCAACACCGCGCTGGCGGTTCTGCTGAACTGGCAGGTTCGGCGAGCCGCGCCATGACCGACCTGTCCGCGGACTACGTCGTCGTCGGCTCCGGTGCCGGCGGGGGCCCCCTCGCCATGAGGCTAGCGGCAGCCGGTCACTCCGTCATCGTCATCGAGGCCGGCGTCGCCACCGGGCCGGGCGACCTTGCCTATGAGGTCCCCGGGTTCCACGCCTACGCCTCCGAGGACGAGACGATCACCTGGAGCTACTTCGTTCAGCACTACGACGACCCGCTGCAGGCCGAGCGCGACCCCAAGTACCGGGCCGAGTCCGGTGGAGTCCTGTATCCGCGGTGCGCCACTGTCGGCGGCTGCACCGCGCACAACGCGATGATCATCGTCCGGCCCAACAACGCGGACTGGGAGGCCATAGCCGACCTGACCGGCGATGCCAGTTGGCGCGCAAAGGAGATGAACGGCTACTTCGAGCGCCTCGAGCACTGCCTGTACGTTGCTCCCACCCCCCGGCTGCCGCCCGAGTGGTGGCTGACCCGCGCCCTGTCGAAGATCCCGCTGCTGCGTCGCTTCGCCGCCTCCAACGGCCACGGGAGCCAAGGCTGGCTGCCGACCTCCCTGGCCAACCCACTGCTCCTCACCCGCGACATCGTGCTGCTCTGGGTCGTGATCAAGGCAGCCAGCACCCAACTCAAGCAGCTCCTCGGCCGCCGGCTCCACTGGCAGGAAAGCATCTGGGGCCTCGTCGACCCCAACGATCTGCGGGCCCAGACCCAGTCCATGCAGGGCGTCTGGCTGATCCCGCAGTCGGTGGAGAAGGGGCACCGCGTCGGCACCCGGGAGGCGCTGAGCGCCGCCGCCACCGCACCCGGCTCGACCTTGACCATCCTCCCCGACACCCTCGCCACCCGGCTCGTACTCGACGACACCGGCCGCTGCCGCGGCGTCGAGTGCCTGACCGGCCGACATCTCTACCGCGCCCACACCCGCCCCAGCGACGACGCCGGCAGCCCGGTGACCGTCACCGCCCACAGGGAGGTCATTCTCGCCGGCGGAGCGTTCAACACCCCCCAGCTGCTCCAGCTCTCCGGCATCGGCCCAGCCGACGAGCTCCGCCGCCACCACATCGACGTCCGCGTTGACTCCCGCGGCGTCGGCTCCAACCTGCAGGACCGCTACGAGGTCGGTGTCGTCACCGAGCTGAAAGACAAGTTCACATTGGTCAAAGGCGGCCTGTTCCGTCCACCCACTCCCCAGGACCCGCCCGACCCCCTGCTCCAGGAGTGGCAGAAGGGCGACGGCCCCTATACCTCCAACGGGGGCCTGCTTGCGGTGATGGCCTCATCCCGTCCCGGCCTCGCCACTCCCGACCTGTTCCTGTTCGCCCTGCCCGCCGACTTCCGCGGCTACTACCCGGGCTACCACAAGGACCTCGAGCTGAAGCCCAACCGGCTCACCTGGGCCGTGCTGAAGGCTCACACCAAGAACCGAGGTGGATCGGTCACCCTGCGCTCCACCGATCCCCGCGACACCCCCGACATCCGGTTCCGCTACTTCGAGGAGGGCACCGACACCGCGGGCGACGACCTCGACGCTGTCGTCGCCGGCGTCAAGCTCGCCCGACGCATCACCGGGACCCTTCGCCGCTGGGGGGCCACCGAGCTCAGCCCCGGGCCTGCCGCCTCGACCGACGACCAGCTCCGCGACTTCGTCCGCGACAGCGCATGGGGCCACCACGCCTGCGGCACCTGCGCCATCGGCCCCGACACCGACCCCAGTGCCGTCCTCGACAGCCGGTTCCGCGTCCGCGGGGTGCCCGGCCTGCGCGTCGTCGACGCCTCGGCCTTTCCTACCATCCCCGGGTATTTCCTCGTGTCATCGGTGCTCATGATCAGTGAGAAGGCCGCCGACGTCATCCTGGCCGACGCCAGCGCGCCGCCGACGCCCTGGCCAGGGCCGCCGCCCCCAAACTGGCAGGACCGCCCATGAGCACCGCCCACCCCGCCTGGTCGAAGGGCCGGCACCTGCTGTCCCGCGCCACCGAGTGGGTCGACCACAAGATCGGCTGGCATCGACTGCCGACCCCGCTGGGCCTGCTGGTCCTCGTCGGCGTCCGCGACACTTTACGCGAGCAGAACCTGTACGACACCGAGGCAGGCACCGATCCGACACCGCCTCCCGCCGACGCCAGCGTCACCATCCGCCGCACCGTCGACGGCACCTACAACGACCTCGACCATCCGATGATGGGCTCGGCCGGCCGCCGGTTCGGCCGCAACGTGAACCCTGCCCACGCCCAG
>DATDBH010000151.1:0-4745 GCA_036524985.1 Microlunatus sp.
GCGAACACCGGGCGAAAACCGTCGGGAACTGGCGCGCCCGACAACCCGAACCCGGCACCTACCTGTGGCGATCAACAGACGGCTGGATCATGATCACCACCAACCAAGGCACCCTCACGCTCGGACACAGCGACTGGGCCGGCCGCCTCTGGGACTCCGCCGAGCAAAGCTAGGCCACCCAGGATCGGGCCGACGTCGATGACGAACATTCCGACTGGGCGCTGCTGACTCCCCCCGAACGAGCAAACGGTGGATTCGACTACCCCGAGCTCGTGGTCACAGGCCGGCCGCCATCCTCGTCGACGTCTTCTGCAGTCGGTGTTCTTCAGCACCCGAACCGGACTTCGACGCTGAGCAAGCCGCCACCGCCCGAGTGGTCACCGCCTTGCGCGCACTGTCGCCGCTGGTGATCATCTGTGCGGGCGATCGCGCTCTTCGACCAGGCCGGGTCACCCGAGCACCATCCCGGAGGTACAGCGCTACGCCGCTCAGCTTGCCGCGCTGAGCGACCACACCACCCGAGGTCGCCGCGTGACCATCTACCTGGCGTTCGCAGGAGCGCGCTGACCAGCGCTGATGAGTGACGCCGAGCTCCGAGACTGGCAGCTGCGGTTTCAGGCGCCCGATACGGAGGAGCCGTCGTCGCTGCGGTGGCCGCTGTCATGACGACCCACGCCAAAGCAGTACCGTGTCGAAGACGTGGGACCGTTGTCGCAGCGGTCCGCCGCCCTGCACTCGACCACCGACGGAGGTCTCGACGATGCCGCTGAACTGCCACGTCCGCGCCGCCCGCGACTTCTTGTTGCAGCATCGGACGGCGTACGAGGTGGCGGCGGCCGGCTTCCGGTGGCCCGAGCTGCCGGTCTACAACTTCGCCACCGACTGGTTCGACGGTCTGGCCACGGAGAACCCGGACGGTGTCGCCCTCTGGCTGATCGACGGTAACCACGAGACGAAGCTGACCTTCGCGGAGCTGTCGGACCGATCGGTGGCCGCGGCCCACCTGCTCGCCGACCTGGGGCTGAAGCGTGGCGACCGGATGCTGATGGTGCTCGGCAACTGTGTACCGCTGTGGGAGCTGATGCTGGCCGCCATCCGGCTCGGTGCCGCGATCATCCCGGCGACCCCGCAGCTGTCGGGGACCGATCTGGCCGACCGGGTCGAGCGCGGCGAGGCGAAGCTGCTGGTCGCCTCCGGGGCGGACGCCGAGCGGTTCGCGCACCTGTCGCTGCCGCTGGGCAAGATCGCCGTGGGCAGCTCGGAGGAGGTCGCCACTCCCGAGGGCTGGGTGGACTACCGGCGGGCGTACGAGTTCCTGGGGGCCGACGCACACCTGCCCGGGGCCAGCAAGGCCGGCGATCTGACCCTGCTCTACTTCACCTCGGGCACCACAGCGCTGCCGAAGCTGGTCCAGCACACCCACGTGTCCTACCCGATCGGGCACCTGTCGACCATGTACTGGATGGGGTTGCAGCCCGGCGACGTGCACCTCAACATCTCCTCCCCCGGCTGGGCCAAGCACGCCTGGAGCAACGTCTTCGCGCCGTGGCTGGCCGGCGCGACGGTGCTCGTCTACACCTACGCCCGCTTCGACGCCGCCGAGCTGCTCGCCGTGCTGGAGCGCACCGGGGTGACGACCTTCTGTGCGCCGCCGACGGTGTGGCGGATGCTCGTGCAGACCGACCTGACCTCGGCGCGGCACTCGCTGCGGGAGGTGCTGTCGGCCGGTGAGCCGCTGAACCCCGAGGTCATCGAGCAGGTCCGGACCGCGTGGGGGCTGACCATCCGGGACGGCTACGGGCAGACCGAGACCACCGCGCAGGTCGGCAACCCTCCGGGCGCGGAGGTCCGCGCCGGATCGATGGGGCGTCCGCTGCCCGGCTACCAGGTGGTGCTGGTGGATCTCGCGACGGGCGAGCAACGCGACGACGAAGGTGAGCTGTGTCTGTCCCTGGAGCCGCGACCGGTGCCGCTGATGACCGGCTACGCGGAGCGGGCCGGGGTGCCCGCCGAGGAGCTCGACGCGGAGGCGTTCGCCGGTGGCGTCTACCACACCGGCGACGTGGTGACCCGGGACGCCGATGGCTACCTGACGTTCGTCGGGCGCTCCGACGACGTGTTCAAGGCCAGCGACTACCGGATCAGCCCGTTCGAGCTCGAGTCGGTGCTGATCGAGCACCCCGCCGTCGCCGAGGCGGCCGTGGTGCCGGCGCCGGACGAGCTGCGGCTGGCGGTGCCGAAGGCGTACGTGGTGCTGGCCGGTGGCTACCCCGCCGACGCGGACACGGCCCGCTCGATCCTGGCCCACTGCCGCGAGCACCTGGCGCCGTACAAGCGGATCCGCCGGCTGGAGTTCACCGACTTGCCGAAGACGATCAGCGGCAAGATCCGGCGGGTCGAGCTGCGTGAGGCCGAGGCGAGCCGCGGCGCGGCGGCCGGCCAGTCGCCGACCGAGTTCCGTGACACCGACCTGTTCTAGAGACGAGGAGCCCAGCCGTGGCCGATTCCCCCCAGACCGTGGGCGACGTGGTGCGCGCCTACCTGGCCGAGCAGGCCACCGTGCTGATCGACGCCGAACCGGCGCTGCGGAGTCGCGAGCCGGTGATCCACGCGACCCGGGTCGCGGCCCGGCGGTTGCGGAGCACGCTGCGGACGTACGGCGACCTGGTCGACGTCGCCCGGGCCGGAGCGCTGGAGGACGAGCTGGTCTGGTTCGCCGGTCTGCTCGGCGAGGTCCGCGATCTCGAGGTGCTCGAGGTGCGGTTGCTCGCCGACCTGGCCGAGCTGCCGGCGGAGCTCGTCATCGGCCCGGTGGCCCGTCAGATCGAGACCGAGCTGACCACCCGGCGCAGGGTGGCCTGGGAGGCGGTCATCGCGGTGCTCGATGAGAACCGCTACCGGCGGCTGCTCGCCGAGCTGCAGACCTGGCGCAGCGATCCCCCGTTGACGAAGGAAGCCACGGCCCCGTCGGCCACCCTGAAGCGGTACGTCAAGCGGGCCGAGAAGACCCTCGACAAGCGCCTGGATCGGGCCATCGAGGCCCAGCTGACCGGCGGCCCCGAGGCCGACCACCTGCTGCACGCGGCCCGCAAGGCCGGCAAGCGGGCGCGGTACGCGGTCGAGCTGGCCGCCCCGGTGCTGGGCAAGAAGGCCGCCAAGCTCATCGCGAGCCGCAAGGACCTGCAGGACGTGCTCGGCGAGCACCAGGACAGCATCGTGGCCGCCGCGTTCCTCCGCGCCGAGGGCGTCCGGGTCGGCATGCGATCGGGCCACAACGGCTTCACCTACGGACTGCTGTACGGCCGCGAGCGCGCCCGGCAGGCGGCGATCACCGACCAGCTCGGTCCCTTCCTCAGCTGAGTTCCGCCGCCACACCGGCGATCCGCCGGGCTCGGGTCCCGGCGATGGGGCTCCGACACGCGCCGGATGCGCGAGCCCGGCGACCGAGCGGGCAGAATCACTCGCATGGCCCGCCGTACCCCGCCACCGGTCGACGACGACTTCACCGAGCGGATCGTCGACATCGACGTGTCGTCGGAGATGCAGACCAGCTTCTTGGAGTACGCGTACTCGGTCATCTACTCCCGGGCGCTGCCGGACGCCCGGGACGGTCTGAAGCCGGTGCAGCGGCGGATCCTCTACTCGATGCAGGAGATGGGCGTCCGGCCGGACCGCGGTCACGTGAAGTGTGCTCGTGTGGTCGGCGAGGTGATGGGCAAGTACCACCCGCACGGCGACGGGGCGATCTACGACGCCCTGGTCCGCACGGCGCAGTGGTGGACCATGCGCCTGACCCTGGTCGACGGGCACGGCAACTTCGGCTCCCCCGACGCCGGGCCGGCGGCGATGCGCTACACCGAGTGCCGGATGGCGCCGGCGGCGCTGTCGATGACCGATGGCCTGGACGCCGACACGGTCGACTTCAAGCCCAACTACGACGGCAAGGACACCGAGCCCACGGTGCTGCCGGCCGCGTTCCCGAACCTGCTGGTGAACGGGGCGGCCGGCATCGCCGTCGGCATGGCAACCAACTGCGCCCCGCACAACCTGATCGAGGTGGTCCAGGCGCTGCGCCACCTGATCAAGCACCCGGACGCCGACCTCGACACGCTGATGCGGTTCATCCCCGGACCCGACCTGCCCGGCGGCGGCAAGATCATCGGCCTGGACGGCATCCGGGACGCGTACGCCAGCGGCAAGGGCAGCTTCCGCATCCGAGCCACCACCCGGATCGAGCAGGTGCACCCGCGCCGCAAGGGCATCGTGGTCACCGAGCTGCCGTACATGGTCGGCCCGGAGCGGGTGATCGAGCAGATCAAGACCCTGGTCACCAGCCGCAAGCTGCAGGGCATCGCCGACGTCAAGGACCTCACCGACCTGGCCAACGGCACCCGCCTGGTGATCGAGATCAAGAACGGGTTCAATCCCGAGGCGATCCTCGAGCAGCTCTTCCGGGGCACCAAGCTGGAGGACTCCTTCGCGATCAACTCGGTGGCGCTCGTCGAGGGACAGCCGAGAACGCTGTCCCTGAAGGAGATGCTGACGGTCTACCTCGACCACCGGTACGAGGTGACCCGCCGGCGCACCGAGTTCGAGCGCACCCGAGCCAGCGACCGCCTGCACCTGGTCGAGGGTCTGCTGATCGCCATCCTGGACATCGACGACGTGATCGCGATCATCCGGGGCAGCGACGACACCGCGCACGCTCGGGCCCGACTGATCGAGGCCTTCGAGCTCTCTGAGAT
>DATDBH010000152.1:0-39368 GCA_036524985.1 Microlunatus sp.
CCTGTGAGATCTTCCCACGAGTACCAACTGCCACTACTCTCACACCATCACGTGCTCCGACCCATGTCGGCGCCGACCGTAAGGGGATGGGGGCCGGCATGGTTGACAAGGGCAAGCCCGAGGAGGTCGCCTCGCTGCAGGGGCGGCTGACCGGCGTGCGGTTCTACACCGTGGCCGAGGTCGCGGGCGTGATGCGAGTCTCCAAGATGTCGGTTTACCGGCTGATCCACTCCGGCGAGCTGGAGGCGGTCCGTTTCGGGCGCAGCTTCCGGGTGCCGGAGTCGGCTGTCAAAGCGTTCCTGGACACCTCCTACTTCGAGACCGGGTAGTTCATCCCCGATCAGGTCCTTCGGTCGGGTCGGCGGCGTCAGTCCTGAGTGGGTCTCGGTCCCACCGATCTGAACCGACTTCGCTTGGGTTTGAACCCGAGCGGAGTCGAAGCAGGGTGGGGCTTGCCCGACTCCGCGGGTGCTGCCACGCCAGCGAAGTTGGTCCTGGGGCGGGGCTGGCCGACTTCGCTTGGGCTTGAACCCGAGCGGAGTTGGGTCAGGGGGTCGGGTCGGTGAAGACCACGTCGAAGCGGTGGGCGCCGGGCCAGAGGGCGTGCTGGGGGAGGACGTCGATGCCGCAGGCACGGGAGCCGACGCCATGGACGGCAGCGTCAAGATACAGGTGGCTGTGGGTCGGGGTCGGCAGCTCGTACGGGTGCATCGCCCGATCGAGGTCCTGCGGCGTGTGCCGGGTGAGGGTGAACCCCGGCCGATGGCCGCCCGGCCCGGCCAGCGACGTCAGACGGAGCCGGGTGCCGGAGTCGTCGGACAGCGCGAGCTCGCGGACGGCGGCGCGGTGGCCGGTCTCCTGCGGCCGGGAGTAGACCACGTTGAGCTCGTCGATGCCGGCGGCGAACCGCCCGATCCGCGCCGCGTGATCGGTGTCCGGGTACGACTCGTACGGACCGGTGCCGAACCAGGCGGCCCGGTCCAGGTCGGCCGGCAGGTCGAAGCGGACGCCCACCCGGGGCCAGGTGCAGTCCCAGGCCGGTGACGGGTTGACCTCGACCCGCAGCGCGAGGCCGCCGTCGGCGGTCGCGGTCCAGGTGTAGGTGGTGTCGACGAACAGCACACCGGCCGCGGCGGCGCTGCGCACCCGTACGACCAGACCGCTCGACCCGTCCGTGCCGGCCAGCGAGAGCACCCGGTGGGTGAGCCGGTCGAGACCGCGATCCCGCCAGCGTCGCTCCGACGACGGTCCCGGAGCGCCCTCACCGCTGGTCTCGTCGGGATCGCCCAGCTCGAACGAGCCGCGCATCTCGGATCGGTCGTTGTCCGTCGGTCCCCGCCACAGCTCCAGCCGTGGTCCGTCGACAGGCAGCCCGAACAGGCTGATCAGCCGCCCGGTCGCCGGATCGAAGACCCCTGGCCCGACGGTGAGCTCGCCGGTGGTCGTCACCTCGACGCGTGTTCCGGTGATCGGCGACGCCAGGGCCGGGGCGGGTTCGCTGCAGTCGAACTGGGCGCAGGCGACCACGTGCCCGACCTCGGCCCACGAGGTGTCGACCGCCAGCTCGGCGGCGACGGTCAGCCAGGTCTCGCCCGCGCCGGCCGACGCCAGCAGCTCCGGCGGCAGGTCGAGCGACGCCTGGCCGCCCGCGGTCACCGTCGCCATCACCAGCACGCTCTCCTCGACCATCCGCCCGTCCAGCTCGCGACGAGCCACGAAGCGCAGGTGCCCGGTGTCGGTGGAGTGGTAGCGACTCCGGACGACCAGGGTCGCGCCCTCCAGCGTCAGGATCAACGGCTGGCTGACGGTCGCGAACTCGGCCAGCCCGGGGGTCGGGGTGTCGTCCGGGAGCACCATGCCGTCCATCACGAAGTTTCCGTCGTGCACGACCTCGCCGAAGTCGCCGCCGTAGCCGTAGTAGGGGGTGCCGTCCGCGGCGTGGGTCAGCAGACCATGATCACGCCACTCCCAGACGAAGCCGCCGTGCAGCCGCCCGTACCGCTCGGCCAGGTCGTCGTACTCGGCGATCGCACCCGGACCGTTGCCCATCGCGTGCACGTACTCGCACATCAGGAACGGCTTGCTGCGCACCCGACGGGCCTCGGCCGGGCCGCACTCCAGCAACGCCCCGTGCTCACCGCCGATCGCCTCGGTCTCGGCCAGGTTGGGATACATCCGCGAGTAGATGTCGGTGTAGGCGCACTGGTAGTCGCCCTCGTAGTGCACCGGCCGCTCCGGGTCGCGGGCCCGTACCCACTGGGCCATGGCCGCCAGGTTGACCCCGGTGCCCGCCTCGTTGCCCAACGACCAGATCACGATGCTCGGATGGTTCTTGTCCCGCTCGACGGTGCGCTCGATCCGGTCCAGGTAGGCGTCGCGCCAGGCCACGTCGTCGCTCGGGTTCTTCGCCCAGCCGGAGAAGACGAAGCCGTGGGTCTCCAGGTCGCACTCGTCGATCACCCAGAAGCCGAGCTCGTCGGCCAGGCTGAGCACCTCCGGATGGGGCGGGTAGTGACTGGTCCGGATGGCGTTCACGTTGTGCTGCTTCATCAAGATCATGTCCGCGCGGGCGTGCTCGGCGTCGAACACCCGACCCCGTACGGGATGGGTCTCGTGCCGGTTCATCCCGCGGAAGGTCACCTGGCGGCCGTTGACCAGGAACCGGTCATCGACGATCTGCACCGTACGGAAGCCCGTCCGCAACCGGATCGTCTCACCGGCGGCGGCGATCTCCACGTCGTACAACCGCGGCACCTCGGCGCTCCACGGCTCGACGAATTCCACGGTGATGACTTCGCCGAGGGCGGCGGCGGAGTCGAAGGACTGCTCGAGGGACAGCTCGGGGATCCTCACCAGAACAGGGAAAGCGGCGTCTGCCCCGCGACCGCGCAGCCGGATGGTGCCGGTGCCGTCGGCGTACCCGGTCTGCAACCACACGTCGTCCAGGCTGCCCACGGGCCGTCCGAGCAGAGTGACCGAGCGGAAGATCCCTGGCAGCCACCACTGGTCCTGGTCCTCGATGTAGCTCATCGACGACCACTGGTGGACCCGCACGACCAGCACGTTCTCGCCGTCGACCAACAGCTCGGTGACGTCGAACTCCTGCACCAGCCGGCTGCCCTTGCCGATCCCCACCTCGGACCCGTTCAGCCAGACCCGGTAGACCGACTCGACCCCGTCGAACCGCAGCAGCACCTGGCCACCAACGTCACCCGGGCCGGCCCAGTCGGGACGGTCGAAGCGGCGGCGGTATTCCCCGGTCGGATTCTTATCGGGGATGTGCGGCGGATCGACCGGGAACGGGTAGACCACGTTGGTGTAGATGGGCTTGCCGTACGCGCCGTCGCCGGCCAGCACCCAGTGCGAAGGGACGGAGATCCGGTCCCAGTCGGCGTCGTGCAGGTCGGGATCGGCGACGCTGTCGTCCAACCCGCGATGCGACGGCAGCAGCCGGAAGCGCCAGTCTCCGTCCAGGTTCAGCTCCGGGGCGTCACTGTGCAGCCAGGAGCGGGCGGGGGTGCGCCGGCCGGAGCCGGGGGAGTAGTCGTCGACGTAGCTGAGAGTCACACCGGTCAAACTAGCGCGCCCCATCTCTTTGACGCTGCCGGTCGGGCCGCCTAGTTTGGCATTGCATAGAACGTTTCAGCGGTGACGAGGAGGCGATCGGTGCAGCATCACGACGCGACGGCCGACGGGTACGTCGCGACCGTACGGGATCGTCCCGACGTCCTCGGGGTGGTGGTGGTCGGTTCGGTCGCGCGCGGCACTCCACGGGAGGACTCCGACGTCGACCTGTATCTGGTGGTGACCGACGAGGCGTACGCGCGTGCCCGGGCCGCTGGGATGATCGCGGCGGTGAGTCAGGACGGGGTCACCTATCCCGGCGGGTACGTCGACATCAAGCTGGCCAGTCCCGGCTACCTGACCAGAGCGATCGAGCGGGCCGACGATCCCACCCGGGCCTCCTTCGTCGGGGCCAGGGTGATGCTGGACAAGACCGACGCCATCGCCGACCAGGTGGCGGCCATCGTCACGTTGCCCGATCAGGTCTGGCAGAAGCGGGTGACCGCGTACCGGGCGCAGGCCCGGCTCTACGGTGGCTACTTCCTCAAGCAGGGTGACCAGCTGGGGGATCAGTTCCTGGTGCAGCACGCCGGTGTGCACCTGGCCCTGGCGGCCGGCCGGATCGCACTCGCCCAGCACCACCGGTTCTTCAGCGGGCAGAAGTACCTGACCGCGACCCTGGCGGAGCTCGACCTGCCAGCGCGGTTCGAGACGACCTGGCGACACGTGGTGCAGGCTCCGAGTGCCGCGGTGGGGCAGCACCTGCTCGAGGCCATCGACGCCTGGCTCGGTCCACCGGAGGCCTTCGACCTGCAGCTGTCCCGGTTCATCGCCGACAACGAGCTGGCCTGGTTGAACGGCTCCATCCCACCCGAGTTCTGGTGACCACCCCCCCAACGGTCATCGGGTGCGAGATCCCTGGGCTGTCACCGGCTCAGCCCTTGACCGCGCCCGAGGTCATACCCGCGACGATCTGCCGGTTGAACACGATGTACATCACCAGCATCGGGATGGTGATCAGCAGAATGTTGGTGAACAGCAGGTGCCACTGGCTGAGCATCTGACCCTGGAAGTTGTACAAGGCCAGCTGCACCGTGACGTTCTCGTTGCCGGGCAGGAAGTAGAGCGGTCCCTGGAAGTCGTTGAACACGAACACGGCCTGCACCACGATCACGGTGACCACCACCGGCTTGAGCAGGGGCAGGATGACCGAGAAGAACAGCCGCAGCGGACCGGCCCCGTCCACGACGGCCGCCTCGTCCAGCTCCTTGGGGATCGAGGAGACGAAGGCCCGGAACATCAGGATGCAGAACGGCATACCGAAGGCGACATTGACCAGGATCATGCCGATCATCTGCTTGAACAGCCCGATCTCCTGGAGCACCCAGATGGTCGGCACGATCGCCGGTGGCACGATCAGTCCGGCCAGCACCAGGGCGTTCACGACCGGGTTCCAGCGGGAGCTGCGCCGCTGCAGCACGTAGCCCACCATCGCCGACAAGACGACCATCAGAGCCACGCTGAAGACGGTCAACGTGGTGCTGTTGATGAACGCGCGCAAGACCACGTACTGCCGGACCGTCAGCACTTCCTGGACGTTCTGCCACAGCTGCCACTGGGTGGGCAGGGTGAAGTCGAAGTTCGCAGCCTCGGGACCGGACTTGGCCGCGGTCAAGAAGATGAACGCGAACGGCACCAGGAACACCACCACCGACGCCAGGACGGCGACGACGCCGACGATCCAGCCGATGGTCTTCTGCCTCTTCATCAGTTGGCCTCCCGCCGGTTGAGCAGCCACTGCACCGGGAGGACGATGGCTGTGACGACGATGAACAGGACCACGTTGCCCGCCGTCGACAGGCCGTAGAAGCCGGCCTGGTACTGCTTGTAGATCAGCGAGCCGATCACGTCGCTGGCGAAGCCCGGTCCGCCCCCCGTCGTGGCCCAGATCATCTCGAAGGAACGCAGGCCGCCGATCAGCGACAACAGGACGACTGTCGCGGTGGCCGGCATGACCAGCGGGAGGGTGATGTGCCAGAAGTTCTTCCAGGCGCTGGCGCCGTCGACCCTCGCCGCCTCGTAGTACTCCTGCGGGATGCCCACCAGGCCGGCGATGTAGATCAAGGTGGCGATGCCGACACCTTTCCAGACGTCGATCAGGATGATGCTGTAGAGCGCCAGCGACGGGTCGGTCAGCCACGCCGGTCCGGTGATGCCGATCACCGCGAGGGCCCGGTTGATCAAGCCGTCGAACGGATCCATCAGGATCTGGAAGGTGATGCCGATGCCGATCGTGGACACCAGGACCGGGAAGAAGACCACCGAGCGCAGATAGCCGCGGGCCACGATCTGAGAGGTCAGCAGCATCCCCAGCAGCAGTCCGAGGACGACCTTCGCTCCCGAGGTGAGGAAGCCGTAGATGAAGGTGTTGATGAAGCCCTGGACCAGGAAGGGCTCGGAGAAGAACTGCCGGAAGTTGTCCAGCCCGATGAACTCGGTGTCGAACAGGGTCCAGCGGGTGAGGGAGAAGTAGAAGGAGGCGAAGGTCGGGATCGCGAACAAGACGATGAAGATGATCGCGGCCGGGAGATAGAACCACAGGGGATAGGGACTCTTCCGCTTCCGCCCGGGGCGCGCTGTGGGGGCGCTCTTCGAGGTGGCGGTGGCGGAGATCGTTGACACCATCTGGTCTCCGATGATCAGTGGGTGAGGTGTTCACCATCGAGGCGAAGGAGCTGCGGGTGAGGACCTCACCCGGAGTGTGGGTGGCCGGCCGGAGGGGCCGGCCACCCACCGTGCGGGAACGGCGCGGTACGAGCGGGTCAGCTCGTCACCGGGACCGGATCACCAGCCGGGGAGTCCGAGCTGTTGTGCCTGCTTCTTGACGTCGTCGTCGTAGAGGGCGGCACCCTCCTCGGCGGACTTGATGCCGGAGCCCACCTCGACGGTGATCTTCTCCAGGTTCGGGCCCTTGATCGGGGAGACGAACTCGAGTGCGGGCGATGACTTGCCGTCGTCCAGGTACTTCTGCACGTCCTTGACCAGATCCGGCACGTCGGTCGGGAGCTCGCAGGCCGAGACGTACGGTCCGGTGACGGTGTTCACCGTGCTCTGGATCTCGCAGCCCTCGGGTGAGTTGAAGAAGGCCACGAACTTCTTGGCCGCTTCGAGCTTCGCGCCCTCCGTCGTCTTGGGGATGTAGACCGCGTTGGGCAGCCAGATCGTCATGGTCGTGTCGTCCGCGCTCTGGGCCGGCAGCGCGAAGAAGCCGACGTCGGCGACGTTGTCCTTGAAGTTCTGGTTGATGGCGGAGATCGAGCTGGAGAGCATCGGGTAGTGCGCCGCCGTGCCGGTGGACACGGCCTTGATGCCATCGTCGTAGGTGGCCGAGGCGAAGTCCTTGTTGAAGTAGCCGGAGTCGAAGGCGTCCTGCTGGTTCTTGAAGCTCTGCAGGGCGGGCTGGTCGGCGTACTTGCGCTGGTTGGCGGTGTACTGCTCGGCCCACTCCGGATCCTGCTTGGCCACGTTGGCGAAGTCGCCCAGCACGAAGAGCTGCGACGTCCAGGTCTCACCGTAGGTCTGCTGGATGGCGGCGACCTTGCCGTCGGCCTTGATCTTGTCGTTGTTGGCCTTGAACTCCGCCCAGCTGGTCGGGACCGTCAGGCCGAGGTCGGCGTAGACCTTCTTGTTGTAGATCACCCCGCCGGCTTGGGTGGTGCCGGTCGGGGCGCCGTAGAGACCGTTGGGTGTGCTGACGGTCGTCTTGAACTCCTCCGGCAGGTCCGCTGCCCAGGCCTCGTCCGTCAGCGGCACCAGGTTCTTGTCCGGGCTGAGGGCCTGGAACAGCGAACCCGAGTTGTAGCCGAAGAGGTCGGGCATCTCGCCGGTGGCCAGCTTGGTCTTCATTAGGTTGTCGCCCTCGGTACCCGCGGGCTGGGTCTCGATGCTCACCTTGATGTCGGGGTTCATCTCGTTGAACTTCGCAGTCAGGGCCTCGCCGAACTTCACTTCGTTCCCGCCGCTGTCGCCGAACAGGTACGTGATCTCGGTCTGGCCCTCGGTTGCGCCTGAGTCACCGCCGATCTCACCGACGGCACAGCCGGCGAGCCCGAGTGACAGGGCGGCGATCGAGCTCACCGCAAGGGTGGCGATACGCCGACGTGATGTGGACACTCCTTACCTCCTTGTAAGCGACGCGTACTGAATCCTCGGTGGGTGTTGAAACGATTCAGCGTCTGCGATTGGAGTAGGGAGCGAGGCAGGGCCCGTCAAGCAAGAGTTCATAACTGATTTCTCAGGCACCCTGCAGACAACGAGCGAAGGAGCCCGTACGTGTCGTCGTCCAGCATCCCCGTTGCCGTCGTGAACAAGCTCGTCGTGGAGGGGGTGAGTGCGCAGGCCCCACGAGGTCTCGATGTCGTCGCTGACGCGGAGCCCCGGTTGAGCTGGCAGACCGTCACGGACACTCCCGACTGGACTCAGCAGAGCGCCGACCTCGAGCTCACGACCGCGTCGGGTTCCCAGCGGGCGACCGTGGTGGGAAGGTCCTCCGTGCTGGTCGACTGGCCGTTCACCGCGCTGGCCCCCCGGGACGAGGTCCAGCTCCGCGTGCGCGTCACCGGGACCGACGACGTCACCTCCGACTGGAGCCAACCGCTGCGCATCCGGGCCGGTTTCCTGGCCGAGGGTGAGTGGGTGGCCACGCCGATCGGTCTACCGGCACCTGCGACGCAGGCGCAGCCCGGACTGGCGCGGACCGAGTTCGAGATCGCCGGGGACGTTGCTTCGGCTGTCCTCTACGCCACCGGCCTCGGGGTCTACCAGGCCAGCATCAACGGCACCGACGTCGACGATCAGGTGCTCAAGCCGGGCTGGACGCCCTACCAGTGGCGTCTCGTCCACGAGACGACCGACGTGACCGGTCTGCTGGTGCCCGGGGCCAACGCGCTCGGCATCCGCTTCGGTGGCGGCTGGGCCACCGAGCGCTACGGCTTCCGCGGTCAGGCCGCACCCTTCTACACCGAGCAGCCCGCGGTGGCGGGGCAGCTGGTGATCACGTACGCGGACGGGCGCCGTCAGGTCGTGGCCACCGATGAGGCCTGGCGGGTCTCGACCGGACCGGTCACCGCCAGCGGGATCTACGCCGGCGAAGACCACGACATCCGGCTCGCGCAGCCCGGTTGGGACCGCACCGGCTTCGACGACGAGGGGTGGTCCGCGGCCGCCGTCGGCCAGACCCTGGTCACGCCGGGCGCTCGGAACTCACCGGCCGTGCGCCGGATCGAGGAGCGCGCCGTCGAGAAGGTGATCACGACGCCATCCGGTCGCACCGTCCTGGACTTCGGTCAGAACCTGGTCGGGCGCCTGCGGCTGACCGTCGACGGCCCGGCCGGCACGGTGATCACCCTGCGGCACGCCGAGGTGCTCGAGCACGAGGAGCTGGGCACCCGTCCGCTCCGCCAGGCCCGGGCGACCGACACGCTCACTCTGGCCGGTGGCGGCCCGGTCACCTGGGAGCCGGAGTTCACCTTCCACGGCTTCCGGTACGCCGAGATCGACGGCTGGCCCGGCTCGGTCGATCCGAGCGCCGTCTCGGCCCAGGTGATCCACAGCGACATGGAGCGCACCGGCTGGTTCGCCAGCTCGCACCCCCTCGTCGACCGGCTGCACGAGAACGTGGTCTGGGGCTTGCGCGGCAACTTCCTCTACGTGCCCACCGACTGCCCGCAGCGCGACGAGCGGCTGGGCTGGACCGGGGACATCCAGGTGTTCGCGCCGACCGCATCGTTCCTGTACGACGTGCACGGGTTCCTCACCTCCTGGCTGACCGATCTCGAGCTCGAGCAGGATCACGCCGACGGCATCGTGCCGTTCGTGGTGCCGAGCGTGCTGCCGGGCCGGGTGCGGCCGGCCGCCGCCTGGGGCGACGCGGCCACCGTGGTGCCCACGGTCTTGCACGAGCGCTTCGGCGACGAGCGCTTCGGCGACGAGCGCGTGCTGAGCGACCAGCTGGCCAGCATGCGGGCCTGGACCGACGTGATCGTCGAACGGTCCGGTGACCGGCATCTGTGGGAGGGACAGTTCCAGTTCGCCGACTGGCTGGATCCGGCCGCTCCGCCGGAGCGCCCGGCCGAGGCCAAGACCCAGCCCGACATCGTCGCGACAGCGTACGTGTTCCGCTCCGCCGACCTGACCGCCCGGGCGGCCGCGCTGCTGGGCGAGACGGCGGTCGCGGAGAGGTACGCCGGCATCGCCGAGCGGGTCCGGCAGGCCTTCCTGGCCGAGTACGTGACCCCGACCGGACGGATGGTGTCGGACGCCCAGACCGGGTACGCCCTGGCCATCATGTTCGACCTCGTGCCGGTGGAGGAACAACAGAGGCTCGGGGATCGACTGGCCCAGCTGGTCCGGTCCGGTGGGTACACCATCGGCACCGGCTTCGTGGGGACGCCGATCGTGGCCGACGCGCTCACCCGGACCGGTCACCTGGAAGCGGCGACCCGGCTGCTCACCCAGACCGCGTGCCCGTCCTGGCTCTACCCCGTGACCATGGGTGCCACCACGATCTGGGAGCGCTGGGACTCGATGCTGCCCGACGGCACCATCAACCCGGGCGAGATGACCAGCTTCAACCACTACGCCCTGGGGGCCGTGGCCGACTGGCTGCACCGGGTGGTCGCCGGTCTGGCGCCCGCCGCTCCGGGCTATGCGCGGATCCGGATCGCCCCCCAGCCGTTGACCGGCTTCGACCACGCCTCGGCGCGGCACCTGACCCCGTACGGTCCGGCGGCGGTGCGGTGGGAACGGGACGGCGACCTGGTGCGGGTCAGCGCGCAGGTGCCGCCCAACACCTTCGCCGAGGTGGTGCTGCCGGACGGGCAGCAGCTGGAGGTGGGCTCCGGTCAGCACACCTGGAAGGTCACCGCCGCCGCGACGGACACCACTCGGCCGCCGGTCTCGCTGGACACGGCCCTGGCCGACCTGGTCGACGACCCCGAGGCATTCGCAGCCACGATGGCCGCCGTCACCGAGATCGATCCTGCCGTGGCCGCCGACGTCCAACGGCACACCGCCTGGCTGCCTGGTCGTCAGGTCAAGGAGCTCTTCGACCACCGGGTCCCCCCGGCCGCTCGCGACCTGATCGTCGCCGCCTTCGCGGAGCTGAACGCCGGCCGCGGCCGCTGACCGACCTGCTCGGTTCGTGGCTCTACGAGGACGAGCGGGGTTGCGCTGTCCATGCTGGTGACCCTTGTTCTCTGGTGACCCTTGTTCTCTGGTGACCGCGATGTGGGTCAGGGAGACGGGTGGGTAGGTGATCAGGTTGCGGAAGCTGCAGCCAAGATCACCGTCGGCTCGGCACGAGACGAACAAAGCAGCCTGACACGGGTGCCTGGCCAACGAGGTCGATCTCACCCCCTGCTCGCACTCGTGCCAGGTCTCGACCTGTCGCGGCGGGTCCCGGTCACCGCGTCGGCCGCGATGGCCCGACGACGCGTGCGGGAGGCCTCAGGCCTCGACGTCGAGGTGATGGCCTACGACGCGAGCAGCTCTTGCCGGTGCAGCGGGTCCGCGATCACGTTCTCGGTGGAGCGGGGGCCTTCGGCGGGGCGGTAGCATGCGGTGTTGCTCGGACCACCGGGCGTAGGTCAGTCAGTCAACAACGCCCAGCGGCACGGATTCCGGCCGCCCCGAGGGCACATCGAGAGGTTCAACTGTGGGTTCGGTCATCAAGAAGCGTCGCAAGCGGATGGCGAAGAAGAAGCACCGCAAGCTGCTCAAGCGCACGCGCATCCAGCGCCGCCGCGCGGGTAAGTAGCCGCGCGCACCCAGGGGGTCGGCTCGATGTCGCGGGTCGTTCTGGTGACCGGGGTCTCGCGGGACCTCGGTGCTCGGTTCGCCCGCGCCCTGGCGACGGATGAGACCCTCGAGGTCATCGGCGTCGACGTCAGCCCACCCCGGCACGATCTGGGCAAGGTCGCTTTCGTCCGGGCCGACATCCGCAATCCTGTGATCGGGAAGGTGATCAAGTCCCGCGGGGTCGAGACCGTCGTGCACATGGCCATCGTGGCCAACCCGGGCACCGCCGGACGCTCCTCCATGAAGGAGATCAACGTCATCGGCACCATGCAGCTGCTGGCGGCCTGTCAGAAGGCGGACTCGTTCCGCAAGCTCGTGGTGCAGAGCTCGGTGTCGGTGTACGGCGCCTCACCGCGCGACCCGGTGAAGTTCACCGAGGACATGTCGCCACGGGTGCAGCCGCGCACCGGGTTCGCCAAGGACTCGCTCGAGATCGAGTCCTACGTGCGCGGGCTCGGACGCCGACGCCCCGACGTGGCGGTCACCACCCTCCGGCTGGCCAACCTGATGGGTGCCGGCGTCGACAGCCAGATGACCCGGTTCCTCTCCCTGCCGGTGGTGCCGCGGGTGATGGGCTTCGATGCGCGGCTGCAGTTCCTGCATCCCACCGATGCGGTCGGTGCTCTGCTCGCGGTCACCCGGGACGACCATCCGGGCACCTACAACGTCGGCGCGCCCGACATCGTGTCGCTGACCCAGGCTCTTCGGCTGATGGGTCGGCCCTCCGTGGGGGTGCTGTTGGAGCTGGCGCCGCTGATCGCCGGCATGGCCCGCCAGGCCCGCCTCGGCGACTGGTCATCGGACCAGATCGCCGCGCTCACGTACGGTCGAGCCATGGACACCAGCCGTTTCGTGACGGCCACCGGGCTGAGGCCGCGCTTCACCAGCCGCGAGGCGCTGGAGGAGTTCGTCGGAGTGTCCAGTCCCGGCCTGCTCAGCCCGGAGCGGGTCGACCAGGTCCTGACCGGTGTCACCGGGCTGTTCGACGGAGCTCGCCGTGGCTGAGGCGGAGATCATCCAGCTGGGTAGCCGAGGCAAGGCCGGTCGCGGGTCGGGGAAGGCGCCCTCCGCTGCTGCGCGGGGACTGGCGCCCGGCGCAGCCTCGCGCTCACCCCGGGCCCGGACGGGTGAGCGCCCGGCCGCCGACGCCGTCGAGACGCTCGTGCCCGACCCGGTCCCCGAGGCGACGTTCTCCGATCCCGAGTCGGCGCCGGCGGAGACTACCGCCGAGGTGGCCGAGGAGTCTTCCCCCGTCGACACCGGCATCGACACCGACCGAGCCGACACCGACCGAGCCGACACCGACCCGGGCGACCCGGCCGGAGCCGAGGACGCCATCGGTGACGACTTCGGCACTCCGGACATCGACGACGCCGACTGGGCTGCGGCCGGTGAGCACGACGACCCCGGCAACGGCACGGACTTCCCGTCGGGCGGCGAAGCGGGACAGGCGGGACCGGTGCCGCCCACGGTCAACCTGGCCGCGATGGTCTCCGAGCTCGCCGGGGTCGTCACGGCTGCTCTGGCCAACCTGCGCAACCTGCCCGTGGAGCAGCTGAAGGACCTGAGCCGCGATCCACTCAAGACCGTGCTGCAGATCGCCGAGACCCTGGGCGTCGACTGGCAGGAGTCGGTGGACGACGTCGTCGCGTTCACCCGCTCGCGGATGAGTGGTCAGTACGCCATCGACGAGTTCGGCTTCGACCCCGAGTTCACCACCAAGGTGTTCCTGCCCCTCCTGCGGCCGCTGGCCCAGAACTGGTTCCGGGTCGAGGTTCGCGGCATCGAGAACCTGCCGACCACGGGTTCGGCGCTGCTGGTCTCCAACCACGCGGGGACGATGCCGCTGGACGGCATGGTGCTGCAGTCGGTGGTGTACGACGAGATCGGTCGGCACGTCCGGATGCTCGGCGCGGACCTGATCTTCAAGACCCCGTACTCCCATGACTTCGCCCGCCGGACGGGCACCACCCTGGCCTGTCAGGAGGACGCCGAGCGGCTGCTCGCCTCCGACCAGCTGGTGGCCGTGTTCCCGGAGGGCTTCAAGGGTCTGGGCAAGCCGTACGCCGACCGCTACAAGCTGCAGCGCTTCGGCCGCGGGGGCTTCGTGTCGGCGGCCGTTCGGGCCCAGGTTCCGCTGATCCCGGTCTCGATCGTCGGCTCGGAGGAGATCTACCCGCTGATCGCGAGCGCGCCCACGCTGGCGCGAGCGTTGGGCGCCCCCTACTTCCCGATCACCCCGTTGTTCCCCTGGTTAGGGGTGTTCGGGCTGATCCCGCTGCCCAGCAAGTGGATCATCCAGTTCGGCGAGGCGATCACCACCGACGAGCTGTCGCCCGGGGCGGCCGAGGACCCGATGGTCGTGTTCAACGTGACCGACCAGGTGCGCGAGACGATCCAGCACAGCCTGTACGCCCTGCTGATGCAGCGGCGCAGCGCCTTCTTCTGAGCGTCGCAGGTGTACCCGGTCTTCGCCGTCCTGCTGCTCGCGCTGGCCGGGTGCACCGCGTTGGTGGTCCGCCGGCGAGGTGCCGCCATCTCGGAGGAGGCGTTGGGTTTCGCCGTCATCGGTGCCGCCGGACTGGGGCTGCTCGCGGTCGCGGTGCTGGTCGTCGGCCGATTGTCCGGGGTGCCCGGGCGGGCGGAGGGCTTGGCCCTGCTCGGCCTCGGCGGCTTCGTGGTCTACCTGCTGGCGGCCTGGGTGGTGTTGTCGTGGATGGGTCGTCACGTCGCTCCTGACTGAGGTGCGGAGAACCGACCCCGACTGGGGGCCGAGCGGCGTGTCGCGCCCGGGCGCGTCCGGCTGGGGCCGATCTGACGCAGCTCGGAGCTGCGCCTACCCTGCGCCTACCCCGTGCCTACCCCTTGAGATGACGCCGGATCGCCAACCCGGCCATCACGGCGCCCGCCGTGGCGCCGAGGGTGCCCGCGCCCAGAGCGCCGACCTTCACCGCGCGGCGGCCCGAACGGTAGTCCCGGATCTGCCAGTCGTGCTCCTCGGCGTGGGCGAGCAGCTTGGCGTCCGGGTTGACCGCACACGGGTGCCCCACCGAGGACAGCAACGGCAGGTCGTTGTGGGAGTCGGAGTAGGCGAAGCACCGCGCCAGATCGAAGCCGTGCCGCTCGGCCAGGTCGCGCACCGCCGTGGCCTTGGCGGGGCCGTGCAGCAGACCGCCGTCGAGGCGCCCGGTGTAGACACCGTCCTCGACGTCGGCCTGGGTGCCCAGAGCGCCGGTGATGCCCAGTCGGGCAGCGATGATCCCGGCCATCTCCGCCGGCGCCGCGGTGACCAGCCAGACCTGGTGTCCGGCGTCGAGGTGCATCTGCGCGATCGCGCGGGTCCCGGGCCAGATCCGGGGGGCGATCGACTCCTCGTAGATCTCCTCGCCGGCCTGCTTGATCTCCTCGACCGTGTGGCCCGTGATGAACCCGAGGCTGGCCGCCTGCGCCTCGGCGATGTGCTCGGGGTTCTCCTTGCCGATGAACCGGAAGTACGCCTGCAGCCACAGCCCCCGGAAGATCAGCCGGGTCGGGAAGAAGTCGCGCTGGTAGAGACCCTTGGCCAGGTAGAACAGCGAGGCGCCTTGGATCATCGTGTTGTCCAGGTCGAAGAAGGCGGCGGCCTGCGGGTCCGGACCGATGAGCGGCTCGACCACGACCTCGGCGGCCCGGGTGCCGGGCTCCGGGGCCGCCGCCGCGTGGCCGTCGACGCGGACCCCCGTCGGTCCACCGGGCCCGGCGCTCTCGTCGGCGGCACCGGCGTCCGTCATCTCCACCCGCCCCACCCTAGTTCGTGCCCCGGTCGGCCTCGGGGCGTACGGGCCGTGGGTCGCCGGTCAGCGTCGCCTCCCGACCACCCCTCCGAGGCGGGCGCGACCCGGTCCGCCTGTGACAGACTCGCCCTGTGGTCGCTACCGAGCCCGAGGAGACGTCGGATCCGGTTCCGGCCTGGACCAACGGGGTTCTCGCGGGTGGTGAGCCGGTCACCAACCTCTCGTTGCTCGCCACCCTCCAGGACCAACGACGACCGGACCGGGTGGCCCTCGTCGAGCCGGGCGTCCGCGCGGTCACCTGGCACGAGCTGAACCGTCGGGTCGACGGCGTCGCGGGAGGACTCGTCGCCACCGGCCTGCTCGCCGGCCAGCGGATCGGCCTCGACGGGCCCAACTCCATCGCCTGGGTGGTCGCCTATCTCGCCGCGCTGCGCGCCGGCCTCGTCGTCGTGCCGACCGACCCCGGCGAGCCGATCGACGAACGCGACCGCCTGCTCGCCGTGTGCGGGGCCCGAGCCGTGCTGACCACCCGACCCGGGGCCGCCCATGAGCGGATCCCGTCGATCGAGCTGAGCGAGGAAGGTCTCGCCGCACTCGTCTCGACCGAGTCGGAGGTGGCAACCCCCCGCGACGTGGAGGCGCTGGCGGTGATCGCCACCACGCTCGGCACCAGCGCGGACCCGAAGGCCGTGATGCTCAGCCACCGTGCGCTGCTGGCCCACCTGGAGCAGATCGGCGGCTACGACATCGTCGACGCCGACAGCGTGGTCCTCGGGGTCCTGCCCTTCTTCCACGCGTACGGACTCAATGCCGTCCTCGGCAGCTGCCTGGCGGCCGGTGCTCGGCTGGTGCTGCCCGATCCGGCGAGCTGGGATCTGCTCACCGTGATCGAGGCGGAGAAGGTGGACAACCTCCCGATCACGCCGGGTCTGCTCTACCGACTGGTGCACGACGACGACGCTGCCGACCGGCTGGGCGGCGTGCGGACGGTCGTGGTGGGTGGGGCTCCGCTGCCGTGGCGACTGGGTCGGCGGTTCACCGAGCGAACCGGACTCCGGGTCGAGCGAGGCTACGGGCTGACCGAGGCGTCACCGGGAGTGACGACCACGGTCGGTGGCGAGATCCTCGGCCCCTTCCACGTGGGTCGACCGCTCCCGGGAGTCGAGGTCCGGGTGGGGGACGGGCTCGATCCGAGCGAGCCGGGGGAGATCGCCGTGCGCGGTGCGAACCTCTTCAGCGGCTACTGGCCGGACGGAGCAGGTGGGCCCGATGAGGCCGGGTGGTTCGCCACCGGGGACATCGGCTTCCAGACCGATGGCGAGCTCTTCCTGGTCGACCGCACCCGGGAGATCGTCTCGGTCAGCGGCTTCACCGTCTATCCGAGCGAGGTCGAGCAGTCCATCCGCCAGCTGCCCGAGGTCGAGGCGGTGGCCGTGGTCGGCCGTGGTGCCGCCGGGGGTGGCGGGCTGGTGGCCTTCGTGGCCGGTTCGGGTGTCAGCGCGGCGCTGGTCGAGGACTTCTGCCGGACTCGGTTGCCCGCGTTCAAACGGCCCACCGAGGTGCGGGTCGTTGACGACCTCCCCCGGGGGGTGACCGGTGTGGTCAAGCGGGCCGAGCTGCGACGCGAGCTGGAACGGGAGACGCGCGGATGAGTGCAGACCCTGGCGAACCGCGCGTGGTCGTGCTGACTCGGGCCGGCTGCCACCTCTGTGTCGAGGCGGTCGCGACCGTCGAGGCCGTCTGCGCCGACACCGGCGACCACTGGACCACCCGCGACGTGGACGCCGATCCGGAGCTGCGCCGGCGCTATTCCGACGAGGTGCCGGTCACCTTCGTCGACGGTGCGCAACACGACTACTGGCGGGTCGATCCGGTACGGCTGCGTGCGGCGCTGGTCGGTCCCGCGCGTCGCTGATGCTGTTCACCGCGGCCACGCTCGACGGCCTGGTGGACGGCTCGGTCTCGGCGACGTACCGACGCTGGACGACGGTGCGACCCCGGGTGGGCTCGCGCTTCACCACCCGGGCAGGGATGGTGGAGATCACCGGGATCGCCGCGGTCGACGCCGACGACCTGACCGAGGGCGACGCCGTGGCGGCCGGATTCTCGGGCCGGGAGGCGCTGCTGCGCTGGCTGGAGCGGTCGGTCCGCGGTCCGCGGGACACCCGACGCTCGGACGAGGGCGCGCTCTATCGGATCGATCTCGCCCTGGCCGGCCCCGATCCTCGGGTGGCGCTGCGCGCGGACGACTCCCTCGATGCGTCCACTCTCGCCGACCTCGGGCGCAGACTCGATCGGATGGATGCCGCCGCCGCCGCACCCTGGACCCGGGCGGTGCTCCGGCAGATCGCCGACCGACCCGGTGTGGTGTCGACGGTGCTCGCCGAGGCCGCCGGCCAGGAGCGCCTCGCCTACAAGACCCGGGTCCGCCGGCTGAAGGCACTCGGGCTGACCGAGAGCCTCGAGGTCGGCTACCGCCTGTCGCCACGCGGCCAGGCGTTCCTGGATGCCGATCCGGGCTGATCCGATCCCGACCCGGTCCCGTGGACGAGTCCAGGGGAAACCGAGGGTCGGAGACAGGGCCTCGGTCGCCGTGGCCCAGGCCACGTCCCGCCGGCGCGGCATCGCCGACCGGGCGAGATAGTGTGGATCCGTTCGGCGACCCCCCGCCGGGTGCCCATGTCCGCAGGAGAACTGTGTCACCGACCCAGACGCGCGCGTCGTCCAGCACGGACGGCTCGAAGTCGTCGGACAGCCCGTCCGCCGGGTCGGACCTGCCACCCGCCACGGTCGCTCGGTTGCCGGTCTACCTGCGCGAGCTCAACCTGCTGTCCCGCACGGGCGTCGAGGTGGTCAGCTCGGGCGCCCTCGCCGAGGCCGTCGGGGTCGGTCCGGCCCAGCTCCGCAAAGATCTCTCCCACCTCGGCTCGTACGGCACGCGGGGTGTCGGGTACGACGTCGCGGTGCTGCAGGCCCAGCTCGGCCGGGAGATGGGTTCCGCCCACGAGTGGCCGGTGGTCATCGTCGGGATCGGCAACCTGGGTCGGGCGTTGGCCGGCTACTCCGGCTTCTCCAGTCGGGGCTTCCGGATCGTGGCCCTGGTCGACCCGAATCCGGATCTGATCGGTCGCGAGATCAACGGGATCGAGATCACCGACCTCGCCGACCTGGAGGGAGTCGTCGCCCGCACCAAAGCCGTGATCGCCGTGCTGGCCACGCCGGCCGAGGCGGCGCAGGCGGTGGCCGACCGGCTCGTTCATCAGGGGGTCACCAGCATCCTCAACTTCGCAGCGAGCGTGCTCACCGTGCCGGAACGGGTCACGGTTCGGAAGGTGGATCTGGGTCAGGAGCTGCAGATCCTGGCGTACCACGAGCAGCGCAAGTCCGAGGACCCCGTCCTCGCCGGCAGCCTGGTCGGCGACGCCGCCCTCGTCAGCACCGCAGGAGATGGCTGATGCTCACCTCGTCGGCAGGTGGCCCGGCACCACTCCGAACTCCCGAGAGGCTTCGCTCATGAGCATCCTGGCCGTCAGCGTCTCGCACAAGACCACGAGCGTGGACGTCCTCTCCCGGGTGGCCATGGACCCGGCGACGGCGACCAAGCTGGCTCAGTCGGTGCTCGCCGGTGACCACGTGGACGAGGCGGTCGTCCTCTCGACCTGCAACCGCACCGAGATGTACGTCTCCGTCTCCCGCTTCCACGGCGGCCTGGACGACGTCACCTCCGCCCTGGCCGACCTGTCCGGGGTCGGCGTCGCCGAGCTCCGCCAGATGTGCGCGGTCTACTTCGACGAGGGTGCGGTCGCGCACGCCTTCGCGGTGGCCGCCGGACTCGAGTCGATGGTCGTCGGGGAGAACCAGATCCTCGGTCAGGTCAAGGCGGCGCTGACCGCCTGCCAGACCCACGGCACCGTCGGTACGGTGCTCAACGCGCTGTTCCAGCAGGCGCTGCGAGTCGGCAAGCGCGTCCACACCGAGACCGAGATCGGTTCGGCCGGCCGCTCCCTGGTCACGGCCGCGTACGAGCTGCTGGAAGCCGATCTCGGCCCGATCGCCGGGCGCCGGCTGCTGGTGCTCGGGGCCGGGTCGATGGCCGGTCTCGCGGCCCGAACCGCCTCCGCGGCCGGAGCGCAGGTGACCTGCGTCAACCGCACGTACGAGCGGGCCCAGCGCCTCGCTGCCGCCATCGGCGCCCGGTCTCGGCCGCTGTCGGAGCTGACCGCCGCCCTCGGCGAGGCCGATCTGGTCGTCGCCTGCACCGGTGCCCGTGACGTGTTCCTCGACGCCGACCAGCTGCGGCACTCCCCGGTGGTCGGTGTCGTCGACCTGGCGCTGCCCGCCGACGTGTCGACCGATGTCACCGGCCTCGGTCTGGTGCTGGTCAACCTGGCCCGGCTGGTGGCCGATCAGCCCGACCACGCCAGCCGCGGTGAGGTCGAGGCCGCCCGCGCCCTCGTCGCGGGGGAGGTCAACGACTTCCTCGGACTCCGGCGGGCCGCTCAGGTGGCCCCGACGGTCGTCGCGCTCCGCACCATGGCGTCGGAGGTGGTCAGCTCCGAGCTGGCCCGGCTCGACGGTCGGGCGCCGGAGCTGACCCGCAAGGAGCGTGACGAGGTGCACCGGACCGTCCGCCGGGTGGTGGACAAGCTGCTGCACCAGCCGACCGTACGCGTCCAGGAGCTGGCCAGCGATCCCGAGTCGCTCGACTACGCCGCGGCGCTGCGTGAGCTGTTCGCCCTCGACCCGCAGACGGTCGCGGCGGTGATGTCGCCCGACGTGAACGGGTCGGCGCCGCCGCTTCGGCAGCCGTGACTGCGCCCGGGATTCCCTCCGGGTCCGAGCCCGTCATCCGGATCGGGGCGCGCACCTCTCCGCTCGCCCGTGCCCAGGCCGACCAGGTGGCCGGGCTGCTGCAGGCCAGGGGCTTCCGGACCGAGATCGTCGGCATCACCACCACCGGCGACGTCGACCAGCGCGCGCTGACCCAGATCGGCGGCACCGGGGTCTTCGTCGGCGCGGTTCGCGAAGCCCTCCACGATCGCCGCATCGACGTCGCGGTGCACTCGCTCAAGGACCTGCCCACGGCGCCTGCAGCGGAGCTGGAGGTGGCCGCCCACCCCGTCCGGGAGGACACCCGCGACGTCCTGGTCGGTCGGACCCTGGAGAACCTCCGAGACGGAGACCGGATCGGCACCGGGTCACCCCGACGCGCCCTCCAGCTGATCGAGCTGGCACACCGACTCGGCATCGAGCTCGAGATCGTCGAGATCCGAGGCAACGTCGACACCCGGATCGCTCACGCCGCGCAGGGCCGAGTGGCTGCGGTCATCCTGGCCGCTGCCGGGCTCCGACGACTGCACCACCTGCCGCCGGAATCCGCACAAAAAGGTGACGATTCGATAACGGAAGTGAAAGGCCTGGCGGCACACATTCTGAGTGTCGACGACATGATCCCAGCACCCGGACAAGGTGCGCTCGGATTGGAGATTCACGAATCTCTCAGCAACCCCGTCGCCACGGCCGTACGGGCTTTGGATGATCTTGTCACTCGCTCGGAAACCCTTGTGGAGCGAGCTTTCCTGGCCACCCTGGAGGCGGGCTGCACGGCACCGGTCGGGGCCCGTGCCGAGGTGCGGGGTGTCCGTGGTACAGATCTCGATTTGACTCTGCGCGTCGTAATTGGGAGAACGGTCCTGGACAACTTGTCGGAGCCGATCACCACAGCTTCTCCCTTGCGGCGGCAACTGTCGGGGATCCTCACGGATCCCGGTCAGTTCGGGGCTGAAGCGGCCGTCTCGATTCTGGACGAGTTGCGTACGCCACAACGCGCTCGCCACGCCTAGTGTCGAGGCTGAACAGAACGCGAGAGACCTGTGTCCCCAACATCGGCCCGTAGCAAGTCCCGACCTCAGCCCGCAGTAGTCACCACGACCCCGACATCGCCGCCGTCACCGCACCCGTCGCGGAGCAAGGGTCGGGTCATCTACGTGGGCACCGGACCCGGTGACCCCGACCTGCTCACGCTGGGCGCCATCGCCGCGCTGGCGGACGCCTCGGTGGTGATCTTGGACGACGAGCGGCAGCGCGAGATCCTCGGCCACCCGGCGATCACCCTCGGCCCGGACGCCGAGATCGCCACGCTCGGGGTGTCCGAGGCAGGCAAGCCGCTCAGTCCCTCGGCGCGGGCCCGGATCGTCCTGAAGCACACCGAAGCCGGCGTGCGGGTGGTTCGCCTCGTCACGGGTGATCCGTTCCTGGACAACGCCATCGCCGACGAGGCGGCGGCCTGCGTCCGCGGTGGGGCCGACTTCGAGGTCGTCCCGGGCGTCTCCAGCCTGACCGCGGTGCCCGAGTACGCGGGCATCGACCTGACCCACGGCGGCGGCGTGCACTTCGCCTCGATCTGTGACGGGCGGTTCACCCGCACCGCGACCGCCCAGTGGGGCACCGCTCAGACCCTGGTGGTCTCCACCAAGGTGGAGTACGTCGCGGCGCTCGTCGACGCCGCCCGGTCGGCGGGTCGGCCCGACGACGACCACGTGCTCGCGACCCTGCACGGCGGCAGCACCGAGCAGGTCACCCTCGCGACCACTCTGGGCGACCTGGCCGCCGAGGTGAAGCAGACCGCGGTCCCTGGGGCGGACCCGGTGCACGTGATCTTGGGGGCGGCGGCCGAGCAACGGGCTGAGCTCACCTGGTACGAGACCAAGCCCCTGTTCGGCTGGCGGGTGCTGGTGCCCCGGACCAAGGACCAGGCGGCGCCGCTGATCGCTCGGCTGCGGACCTACGGCGCGCACAGCGATGAGGTGCCGACGATCTCGGTGGAGCCTCCGCGCAGCCCGCTGCAGATGGACAAGGCCATCCGCGGACTCGTCGAGGGCCGCTACGAGTGGGTCGCGTTCACCTCGGTGAACGCCGTCCGTGCGGTCCGGGAGAAGTTCGAGGAGTACGGGTTGGACGCTCGTGCCTTCTCCGGCCTCAAGGTGGCCACGGTCGGCGACGTCACCGCCCGCGCCCTGCGGGACTGGGGGATCGAGCCCGATCTGGTGCCCGAGCACGAGCAGTCGGCGGCCGGTCTCGCGGCGGAGTTCCCGCCGTACGACGACGTGCTGGACCCGATCAACCGGGTGTTCCTGCCGCGGGCCGACATCGCCACGGAGACCTTGGCGGCCGGTCTGGTCCGGCTGGGCTGGGAGGTCGAGGACGTCACCGCGTACCGGACCGTCCGGGCCGCTCCGCCGGCCGCTGCGGTGCGGGACGCGATCAAGACCGGCAAGTTCGACGCGGTGGTCTTCACCTCCTCGTCCACGGTGCGCAACCTGGTCGGCATCGCCGGCAAGCCGCATCCGGCCACGATCCTGGCCGCGATCGGTCCCCAGACGGCGAAGACCTGCGAGGAGCACGGCCTGCGGGTCGACGTGGTGGCCGACAAGCCGTCCGCGGTCGATCTGGCCGATGCCCTGGCCAGCTTCGCCGCGGATCGTCGCGACGCCTTGGTGGCGGCCGGTGAGCCGGTGGTCAAGCCGTCGCTGCGCAAGACGAGTCCTCGTCGTCGAGTGTGATCGTCGGACGTGATGGTGTCGTGCCTGAGGTGAACCCGCTGGTCCGGCCGCGCCGGCTGCGGGTCAATCCGGCCGTCCGGGCCATGGTGGCCGAGACCTCGGTCGCGCCGCGGCAGCTGATCCTGCCGGTGTTCGTGGCCGAGGGCTTGACCGAGCCGCGGCCCGTCTCCTCGATGCCGGGGGTCGTCCAGCACACCCTGGAGTCGGTCCGCAAGCTCGCGCTCGAGGTGGCCGACGCCGGGCTGGCCGGGATCATGCTGTTCGGGGTGCCCGCCGACGAGCGCAAGGATGCCGTCGGCTCGGCGGCGCTGGCCGAGGACGGAATCCTCAACGTCGCGCTGCGGACGGTGCGGGACGAGGTCGGCGACGCCACCCTGGTGATGTCGGACGTCTGTCTGGACGAGTTCACCGACCACGGCCACTGCGGGGTGCTGACGCAGGCCGGCGTCGTCGACAACGACGCCACCGTGGAGATCTACGCGGCGATGGCTCGGGCGCATGCCGCTGCGGGAGCGCACGTGGTGGCCCCCAGCGGCATGATGGACGGTCAGGTCGGCGCGATCCGGGCGGCGTTGGACGCCGACGGGGCGAGCGACGTGGCGATCATGGCGTACGGAGCGAAGTACGCGTCCGCCTTCTACGGGCCGTTCCGGGAGGCAGTCGGCAGCTCGCTGGTCGGCGACCGCCGCACCTACCAGCAGGATCCGGCCAACGCCCGCGAGGCGCTCCGCGAGGTGCTGCTGGACGTCGCGCAGGGCGCGGACCTGGTGATGGTGAAGCCGGCTCTCGCATACCTGGACATCCTGCGCACGGTGCGCGACAGCGTGGACATCCCGGTGGCCGCCTACAACGTCTCCGGCGAGTACGCCATGGTCGAAGCCGCCGCCGCCCAGGGCTGGATCAACCGCGACGCTGCCATCGTCGAGACGCTGACGTCCATCCGCCGGGCCGGCGCGGACGTGGTGCTCAGCTACTGGGCCTTGGAGTACGCCAGGAGACTGCACTCGTGATCACGGTCCACATCGAGCTCCCCGCCGGCACTCCCGCCGCTCCCGCCGCTCCCGCCGCTCCCGCCGCGCACGACGCCCGCGCGCACAACGCCCGACTCCGCTTGGGTTTGAACCCGAGCGGAGTTGCCGAACCTCGACTTCGCTTGGGTTTGAACCCGAGCGGAGTTGCCGAAGGTGCGGAGTGCGGAGTGCGCGGGGGCGGGGGCGGGGGCGGTTCCGGGTGGGGGCGGCTCTGATGGTCGACGACTTGTCCCGGGCCGCGTTCGAGCGGGCCCGGGAGGTCATCCCGGGTGGGGTCAACTCGCCGGTCCGCGCCTTCCTGGCCGTCGGCGGGACACCGCGCTTCATCGCCCGCGCCGCCGGACCGTATCTCTACGACCTGGACGGCAACGAGCTGGTCGACCTGGTCTGCTCCTGGGGTCCGATGCTGCTCGGCCACGCGCACCCCGAGGTGCTCGGGGCCGTCGCCGCCGCAGCCGGCCACGGCACGTCCTACGGTGCCCCGACCCTGGCCGAGATCGAGCTGGCCGAGGCCATCGTCGACCGCACCCCGGTCGAGCAGGTGCGGTTGGTCAGCAGCGGCACCGAGGCCACCATGTCGGTGCTCCGGCTGGCCCGCGGGGTCACCGGTCGGGAC
Organism: Microlunatus sp.; assembly: GCA_036524985.1. Taxonomy (GTDB): domain Bacteria; phylum Actinomycetota; class Actinomycetes; order Propionibacteriales; family Propionibacteriaceae; genus Microlunatus. Next base: position 24,404 of record DATDBH010000152.1, read on the forward strand.
ATGATCATCAAGTTCGCCGGCTGCTACCACGGCCACGTCGATGCCCTGCTGGCCGCTGCCGGCTCCGGGGTGGCCACCCTCGCTCTGCCGGGCACCCCCGGAGTGACCGCGGCGACCACCGCCGACACCATCGTGCTGTCCTACAACGACCGGGCCGGCGTACGGGAGGCGTTCGCCACCTACGGCGACCGGATCGCCGCGGTGATCACAGAGGCCGCGGCCGGGAACATGGGCGTGGTCCCGCCCGGGGTCGAGGACGGGGTCGGCTTCAACGCGTTCCTCGCCGCGATCTGCCACCGGCACGGCGCGCTGTTCGTCTCCGACGAGGTGATGACCGGGTTCCGGGTCACCCGCACCGGCCAGTACGGCATCGACGGCGTCGAGCCGGACCTGATGACGTTCGGCAAGGTGATGGGCGGGGGCTTCCCGGCCGCGGCCTTCGGCGGCCGGTCCGACGTGATGCAGCACCTCGCACCCGTCGGCGGGGTCTACCAGGCCGGCACCCTGTCCGGAAACCCGGTGGCCACCGCCGCCGGGCTCACCACGCTCCTGCTCGCCACCGCTGAGGTCTACGCCCACGTCGACCGGGTGTCGGTCACGCTCCAGGCGGAGGTCGGCGCTGCCTTGTCGGAGGCTGGCGTCCCGCACGTCATCCAGGCCGCGGGCAACCTGTTCAGCGTGTTCTTCGTCACCGGCGTCGACACCGTGCCGGACTACGCGACGGCGTCCACCCAGTCCACGGAGGCGTACGCGGCGTTCTTCCACGCGATGCTCGACCAGGGGATCTACCTGCCGCCCAGCGCGTACGAGGGTTGGTTTTTGTCGTCCGCCCACGATGATGGAGCCATGGATCGGATCGTCACCGCGCTGCCGACCGCCGCGCGCGCCGCAGCCGCAGCGCTGCAGACCCCCGCGGAGGAGACGCGATGAGACCCGACCCGCCGGCTCCGGACAACGAGAACCCCGAGCAGGGGCGGCCCTCGACGACCGCGCCACCCTACGGTGCGCCCGACCGCACCGTCGTGCACCTGGTGCGGCACGGGGAGGTGCACAACCCGAACGGCATCCTGTACGGGCGGCTGCCGGCGTACGACCTGTCCGCGAACGGGCGGGAGATGGCCGTGCTGGTGGCCCACGCCCTGGCCGACCACGACGTCGTGCACCTGCGCTGCTCGCCGCTGGAGCGGGCGCAGCAGACGATGCAACCGATCGCGACCCAGCACGAGGGCATCAAGGTCGTCACCGACGGGCGGGTGATCGAAGCCGAGAACCGCCTGGAGGGTCAGCAGGTCCGCTTCCCACAGACCCTGCGCAAGCCGAGCAACCTCTGGCTGCTGCGCAACCCGCTGCGGCCGAGCTGGGGCGAGAGCTACACCGAGATCGTCGCCCGGATGCGGTTGGCGGTCGCCGACGCCGCGGCCGAGGCCGTGGGTCACGAGGCCGTCATCGTCTCCCACCAGCTGCCGATCTGGATGGCCCGCTGCGACGTGGAGGGCCGGCGCCTGGTGCACGACCCTCGACGGCGGGAGTGCGCGCTGGCCAGTGTCACCAGCCTCACCCTGATCGACGGCCGCGTGACGTCGGTCGTCTACTCCGAGCCCGCCGCGTCCCTGATCGCCGCGAAGGGCAGCAAGAAGTTCGTCGCCGGTGCCTGAGACTCCTCACGTCAGATCCGGCCGGGCGAGCTGGCGGTCGGCGGTCGCTCCGCTGATCATGCTGGTCGTGGTGCTCCTGGCCGGCTGCTCCGCGACCGGGGCGGACGAGCCCACCCGGGCCGGCAATCAGGCCGGCTACGTCGGCGCCGAGAAGTCGGTGACGATCGTCCCCCCGGACGAGCGGAAGCCTGCCCCGGGGATCAGCGGTGCGGTGCTCGGCCAAGAGGGCAAGGAGATCTCCACCGCCGACCTGACCGGCAAGGTCGTCGTGCTGAACGTCTGGGGCTCCTGGTGCGGCCCCTGCCGGGCCGAGGCGCCGGCGCTGCAGAAGGCGTCCGAGCAGACCGAGGACGTGGCTCAGTTCATCGGCTTGAACACCCGCGACGTCGACCAGGGGCCACCGGTCGCGTTCAACCGCTCGAACAAGATCACCTACCCGAGCATCTGGGACCCGACCGGCTCGGTCCTGGTCTCGCTCGCCGGCACGCTGCCACCCAAGGCCATCCCGAGCACCCTGATCATCGACGAGCAGGGCAGGGTGGCGGCCCGGGTCGTCGGGCCGGTGACCGAGACGACGCTGGTGGACATGATCACCGACGTCGCCGCCGGCAAGTGATCGGCCCTGGTTGATCATGGAGCGGGGCTGATCATGGACCTGGCCGGCTGGGTGTCCGAAGCGCTGGGTGGGTCGATGGCGCTCGCCGTCCCCGTGGCGCTGCTCGCGGGCACCGTCTCCTTCTTCTCCCCGTGCGTGGTGCCGCTGCTGCCCGGTTACCTGTCGTACATGACCGGGGTCGGCGCCGCCGATGTCGCCGCCGGTCACCGCCGCGGCCGGATGCTGCTCGGCACGGGGTTGTTCGTGCTCGGATTGGCCGTGGTGTTCGTCGCCACCGGTTTCGCGGTCGGCACCCTGGGCGGTCTGCTGCTGGCCTACCAGACCGTGATCACCCGGGTGCTCGGAGTCGTGATCATCGTGCTCGGGCTGGCCTTCGCCGGGGTGATCAGCTTCGGCAACGCCGAGCTGCGGATCCAGCGGCTGCCCGCCGCGGGCCTGGCCGCCGCTCCCGTGCTCGGCATGGTGTTCGCCCTCGGCTGGACGCCCTGCATCGGCCCGGCCCTGGCCGTCGTGTACAACCTCGGGCTGAACGAGGGGACCGCGCTGCGCGGCGCGGTGCTCGGCTTCGCGTACGCGGTGGGACTGGGGATCCCGTTCGTGGTCGCCGGGGTGGCGTTCGGCGTGATGACGCGTACGGTCGGCGTTCTGCGGCGACACCAGGTCGCCGTGATGCGGATCGGTGGACTGATGATGGTGGCGGTCGGCGTGCTGCTGGTGACCGGGCTGTGGGATCAGCTGATGGCGCGGCTGACGGTGTGGGTCGGCAGCTTCGAGACGGTGATCTGATGACGGACCGGATGCCGCGATGACGGACGTGGAGACCAGACCCGAGACCCAGCCAGGTCCTGGCGGCAGCAGCGGACGCGGCGGAGACGACGACCGTGGCAGCGGCCTGGCGCCGGCGCTCGGCTTCCTCGGGGGGGTGCGCTGGCTGTGGACACAGCTCACCTCGATGAGGACCGCGCTGGTGCTGCTGTTCGCGCTGGCTGTGGCTGCGGTGCCCGGGTCCCTGATCCCGCAGCGCGACGTGAGCCCGATCCGGGTCAGCGACTTCATCACCCAGCATCCGACGCTGGGCCCGATCTATGACAAGGTCGGGCTGTTCAACGTCTTCACCTCGGCCTGGTTCTCCGCGATCTACCTGCTGCTGTTCGTCTCGCTGGTCGGCTGCATCATCCCGCGGGTGATGGTCTACGCGCGGGCGCTGCGGACCCCGCCGCCCCGGACCCCGCGGAACCTGTCCCGACTGCCCGCGTACGCGACCGCGCCGGCGTCGGTCGACGAGACCGACGACGACGTGCTGGAGCTGGCCGCCGTCACCCTGCGCGGCGCCCGCTACCGGGTGGTCCGGCACGAGGGTTCGGTGTCGGCCGAACGCGGCTACCTGCGGGAGGCCGGCAACCTGGTCTTCCACCTCAGTCTGCTGACCCTGCTGGTCGGGGTGGCGGTCGGCGGTCTGTACGGCTTCCGCGGCACCAGCGTGGTGATCGTGGGGCAGGGGTTCGCCAACAACATCACCCAGTACGACGACTTGACCACCGGGGCCTGGTTCTCCGACGACCAGCTGCAGCCGTTCACCATCGGGGTCAGGCAGTTCCGCGTCGCCTTCGAGACCGGGCCGGTGCAGACCGGGGCCGCTCGGCTGTTCGAACTCGACACCGAGGTGACCGACCGTCCCGGGGACGCGCCCTACGCGCAGACCATCGAGGTCAACCACCCGCTCAACGTGGACGGCACCACGGTGCACCTGATCGGCCACGGCTACGCGCCGCTGGTGACGGTGAAGGACGGCAACGGGGACGTCGCGTTCTCCGGACCGGTGGTGTTCCTGCCCCAGGACGGCAACTTCACTTCGGCCGGGGTGATCAAGGCCCGAGACGGCCGGCCCGAGCGGCTCGCCTTCGAGGGCATCTTCGCGCCCACGGCGAAGGTCGACGAGATGGGTCCGCGCTCGCTGTTCCCCGATGCGCTGGACCCGGCGCTCTACATCAACGTGTGGACCGGACCGCCGAAGACCGAGACCGGGCAGCCGGAGAGCGTCTACTCCCTGGACACCACCGGGCTCACCCAGCTCAAGGACGCCAAGGGCGAGCCGTTGCGGGTGCTGTTGAAGCCGGGCACCAGCTTCACGCTGCCCGACGGCAAGGGCACCATCGAGATGACGGGCGTGGCCCGGTGGGTGAAGCTGCAGCTGAGCGACACTCCGGGAGTCGGAATCGTGCTCGGTTCGATCGCCGCCGCCGTGCTCGGGCTGTGTCTGTCGCTGTTCGTCCGCCCGCGCCGGGTGTGGGTGCGGGTGCGTGGTGGCGACGGTGGACCTAGGCTGATCGAAGTCGGTGGTCTGGACCGGGCCGACGCTCGAGCAGGGTTGAGTGAGGACGTGGCCGAGCTCGCCGATCGGCTGGGTCCGGTCGCGGCGGTGCAGGAGGTTGCGGACGACGCGTCCGCAGCTGGTTCGAAGGAGACGACGTGAACCTCGAGTACTACTCCAGCGCAGCGCTGGTCACCTCGGTGGTGGTCTATCTGCTGGCCATGACCGCGTACGCCGCCGAGTGGGCCGCCGCGCGCAAGGCGCCCGTCGAGGAAGCGCTCGGCCAGCGGGAGCTGGCCGGCGTCGGGGCACGACCCTCGGTCCGTACCGGATCGACCGCGGCGCCCGCAGTATCCGCGGCCGACGCGACGGTCGAGCAGCGGATGGCCGAGATGAAGGTGGAGCTGTGGGGTCGGATCGGCGTCGCCCTGACCGTCGTCGGCTTCTTCTGCAGCGTGGTCGGCACCACGCTCCGCGCTCTCGCCGCCGGCCGCCCGCCGTGGGGCAACATGTACGAGTTCACCATCACCGCGATGGTGCTGATCGTCGCGGTCTACCTGGTCATGGTGTGGCGGACCGGTGCACGTTGGCTCGGGCTCCCGGTGACCCTGCTCGCGGCGGTCGGCAACGGGTTGGCGGTGACCGTCTTCTACGTGGCGGTGGCGCCGCTGGTGCCCGCCCTCCACTCGGTCTGGTTCATCATCCACATCTGCGCGGCGGCTGTTGCGGGTGCGGCCTTCAACGTCGGCGGTCTGCTGACCGTGCTGTTCCTGATCCGGCAGCGGGCCGAGAAGCGCGGGACGGTCGGCGGCTACCTGAGCCGGATCCCGACCGCTCGCAAGCTCGACCTGTACGCGTACCGGTTCATGGCCTTCGCCTTCCCGCTGTGGACGTTCACCGTCGCCGCCGGCGCCATCTGGGCCGAGTACGCCTGGGGACGCTACTGGGGCTGGGACCCGAAGGAGACTTGGGCGCTGGTGACCTGGGTGGTGTTCGCCTGCTACCTGCACGCGCGCTCGACGGCCGGCTGGCGTGGCACCCGGGCCGCCGTGATCGCCCTGATCGGGGTCGCCTCCTTCTGGTTCAACTTCGTCGGCATCAACCTGCTGGTCTCGGGTCTGCACTCGTACGCGGGCATCTGAGCTGTTGCCCCTGGCCCCGGTCCCGGCCGCCCGACCGGTAGCCGTTGTCGCCGAGGAGTCGAGAACGGTCGATCGCCAAGCTCAGTGGGGCGGGTGCAGGGCGCTGTGGGGTGCACCCAGGTGGTGCAGCAGCGCGTGGGCGGCCGTGTCCGACAACCGCCAGCGACTGAGCCGTCCGTCGCGGACGTTGGTCACCAGACCCGCCTCGCGCAGCGACACCAGCGACTGGGTCACGGTGTTGGGCGCGAGTCCGGTCGCGGCCGCGAGAGTCTTGACCGGTGCCCCCGGGGCGGCGTGGATCGCGATCAGGAGCTCGAGGCGGGTCGGATCGGAGAACGCGGCCAGCCGGTCCACGACGTCGGGGAGGTCGTCGCCGGCCCGGGCGACCGCTTCCCGCGCCACCTGCTCGGCATCCACCTCCGCCACCGCCGCATCCTCCTCGATATCTCGGACATGTGTTTACTCGGACACGGTTAGTCCGTAGGGTCCCCGTATGCGCACCTCGGTCGAACGGTGGCACCCATGAGCAAGGCTGCCACGTCCGCGCCGCCCCGGCCATCCGGCACCGCGGCGGGCTGGCGATCCCTGCTCACCACCGAGGGCCGAGCCTCCCAGTCCTTCCGTTTGCGGGTGGGGGCTGCCTTCGCGGTGATCATCGCGTTGCACGTGCTCGGGCTCGGCCTGCTCAGCCTGGGCGTGATCTCGGGTGCGGCCGGGGCGGTGACGGTCAGTGTCGCCGCCATCGCCTACTTCCGTGGTCTCGTGCACTCCTACGACTTCGACCACGTCTCGATGATCGACAACTCGACCCGCAAGTTCGTCGCCGAGGGCCGCGACCCCGCCTCCGTGGGCCTGGCGTTCTCCGCCGGTCACTCCACCGTGGTGATCCTCAGCGGGATCCTGGTGATCGCCGGGGCGGGCATCGTCCGCACGGCACTGGACGAGAACTCCGGCGTCGCCCGCACCCTCGGCATCATCGGACTGAGTGTCTCGGGTCTCTACCTGATCCTGGTCGCGATCGCCAACCTGGCCACGTTCCTCCAGGCCCTGCGCTTGAAGCGGGCGCTCGCGGCCGATCCGGACCTCGTGATCGACCCGGACGCGCTCACCCCCCGAGGTCCGGCCGCCCGGATCATGACCGCGCCGTTGCGTCGGATCCGCCATCCCCGGCACGTGTACGTGATCGGGTTCCTCTTCTCGCTCGGCTTCGACACCAGCAGCCAGATCGGGCTGATGATCTTGACCGCCGGCGCGGCCCTGGCCGGGGCGCCCGCGATCTCGCTGCTCTGCCTGCCGATCCTGTTCACCGCGGCCATGACCCTGGGGGACACCCTCAACGGTCTGATGATGCTGAGGATGTACACCACGGCCCACGAGGACCCCAAGCGGAAGATCAACTACAACCTGTTGATCACCGGTGTGGGGATCGTGTCCGGACTCATCGTCGGGACGATCGCCGTGGCCACCCTGCTCACCGAACAGGGCGACCTCGACCTCGGCGTCCTGACCTCGATCGCGGCGGCGAACACCGAGTACGCGGGCTACCTGCTGGCTGCGCTGTTCGCGGTGATCGGCGTGTCCGCCTGGCTGCTTTGGAGACGGGCGAAGCCGGCAATCCGCCAGGCCGCGTAGCCGCCGATCAGGTCGGTGGCCCGCCAGATCCCCAGCTCCTGCAGGGCGGCGGCGGCCAGGCTGGAGGTGTAGCCCTCCTGGCAGACCACGATCACCTCCAGGTCGTACGCCGCGTACGACAGCCGCGCCGCGCAGGTGGGGTCGAACCGCCACTCCAGCACGTTGCGCTCGATCACGACCGCCTCGGGCAGCTCGCCTTCGGTCGCTCGTTGGGCGGCGGGACGGATGTCGACCAGCACCGCACCGCGTTCGCTGTGCGCCCGGCGCGCCTGGCCGGCCGTCAGCCGGACCAGCCGGGACCGGGCGTCGGCCAGCACATCATCGATCGAGCGGGTGGGTCGCCGGGGGGCGGGTGGTGTCGTCCAGACCGGCCAGGCCGGCCGGACGGGTACGGCGTCGGCGCGCTCGCGAGCGGGTGCGCTCACCAGTTCACCCCGATGAGCTGCGAGCCGATCTGCCACAGCCGCTGACCGTCTTCTGCGTAGCTGTTCATCTCGACCAGCGCGGGGGAGTAGACGTGCACGCTGACCGCCGGCTCCAGGCGAGAGTTCGTCACGCGGTGGATGTGCTTGGTGCCGAAGGTGCGCAACGAGCCGTCGGAGAGCACCCGGGGCTCGTCCACGATCCGCGGCGGCCCGACCTGGCTCACCGTGGCGGTGCGCTCGGTGAGCTCGCCCCGGACCACGACGAACGCTCCGGCGCTGCCGCCGTGGTCGTGCCAGTCGGTGCCCTGGCCGGGCACCCAGGTCAGCAGCCACGCCTCGAAGTCCGGCTCGTTGGCCAGCCGGGCGTAGTAGCGGGAGACGGGGTCGTAGCGGACCAGCGGCTCCCACAGGTCGGTCTGCTCGGCGAGGCGGGTCGCGATCTGGACGAGGTTGTGGCGGGGCCGGGTCTTGCGGGTCGGTCTGCTCTCGAACAGGGGATGACGGGACATGGCGATGCGTTCTCTCTGGGTGTGCGGCACTGGGGGCCGCGGTCGGACGGGTTGGTCAGGCGGCGCGGACGCACCGACAGGCCGCGCTCGTCACCCGGAGCAGATCGACGTGACGTCGCGAGTGCAAGGTCTCGTTCATCGTGGTTCTCCTCGGCTCGACGCTTGCCGGTCGACCTCCGACCGGCCCGGTCCTCACCCGGGGCACCCCGCCGTCGCAGGAGGGTTGCCGGTCAGCGAGCCGGGGCTTGACGCTGACACTCATGACCTGTCCCCGACCGTAGCCGGGTATCCCGCCGCGCACAATCCCCTGTCTCACCATAGGAAATGCCGGGATCCAACTCCGCGCGGGTTCGAACCCAAGCGAAGTTGCTCAACCCCCGACTCCGCGCGGGTTCGAACCCAAGCGAAGTCGCAGGGGGCTGGCACCATGGGGGCGTGCCCGAGACCCGTCCCGTCGACCTGTGCATCATCGGCAGCGGATCGGCGAACTCGATCCCCGATGAGCGGTTCGACGACTGGAGCATCGCGCTGGTCGAGGGCGGCACCTTCGGTGGCACCTGCCTCAACGTCGGCTGCATCCCCACCAAGATGTACGTCCACCCGGCCGACCTGGCCCGCACGCCCACGCACGCGGCGCCGCTCGGGGTCGACCTCACCCTCGACCGGGTCCGATGGGGTGAGATCCGCGACCGCATCTTCGGCCGGATCGACCCGATCTCGGCGGCCGGGAAGCGCTACCGGGCGGAGAGCCGGAACATCAGCCTGTTCCGGCAGCACGCCCGCTTCGTCGCCGATGACCGGCTGCGGCTCGCCGACGGCTCCGAGATCATCGCCGACCGGTTCGTGATCGCCGCCGGCAGTCGGGTCCGGATCCCGACGATCGAGGGGCTGGCCGACACACCGTACGAGACCTCCGACACCGTGATGCGGCTGTCGGAGCTGCCTCGGTCGATGATCATCGTCGGGGCCGGGTACGTCGCGGCGGAGTTCGCCCACGTGTTCTCCGCGTACGGGACCGAGGTCACCCTGGTGGGTCGCCGCGAGGCCCTGCTGCGGCACGAGGACGCCACCATCTCGAGCCGCTTCACGGCGGCGCTCGGCGCCCACGTCGATCTGCGGCTGCGTCACACGGTGACCGCGGCCCACCGCACCGACACCGGGGGCGTCGCCCTCGACCTCGAGGGTCCGGGTGGGACCTCCACGGTGACCGCCGACGTGCTGCTGCTGGCCACCGGCCGCATCCCGAACGGCGACCAGCTGGACGTCGAGCGCACCGGTGTCCTGGTGGACGACGACGGCTACGTGGTGGTCGACGAGTTCCAGCAGACCGCCCGGCCGGGCATCTTCGCCCTCGGCGACGTCAGCTCCCACCACCAGCTCAAGCACGTCGCCAACCACGAGGCCCGCGTGGTGCAGCACAACCTGCTGCACCCGGACGCGATGATCGTCGCGGACCACCGTCACGTGCCGCACGCCGTCTTCTCCTCCCCACAGGTCGCCGCCGTCGGACTGACCGAGGAAGAGGCGTTCGAGCACGGTGTCGACTACGTCGTCGGGCAGACGGAATACGCCTCGACGGCGTACGGCTGGGCCATGGGGGAGACCGGCGAGCACGTGGTCAAGGTGCTGGCCGACCCTGCTACCGGCCTGCTGCTCGGGGCGCACCTGATCGGACCGGAGGCGTCGTCGTTGATCCAACCGCTGATCCAGGCCATGAGCTTCGGGCTGCGGGCCGACGAGGTGGCCCGTGGCCAGTACTGGATCCACCCCGCGATGGCCGAGGTGGTGGAGAACGCGCTGCTGGCGCTGCCGCTGGACCCCCGGCCGGCGGGATGATCGTCGACAGGACGAGAACCGACCCGCGCACCCCGGCGTCGGTGGCGGTGATCGCCGCCTGTTGCCTGGCCCTCGCCGCCTGCGGCACCCCTCTCCCAGGCGCCTCACCGACCGACACACCAGCCGGTGCTGACCCGTCGACGCCGGCGGGCAGCGTGAGCGTCGCCCCGATCTCGCCGTCCGCGGTGGGCACCGGCAGTCCCGCCGAGCCCCGTCCCACCGCCCCCCGTTCGGCGCCCTCCGCGTCGTCGGTCGGCAGCCCGTCGGCTGCACCGCTCCCGACGCCCAGCGCGACGCCCACGCTCGTGCGCTGCGCCGACCTGGCGGAGTCGCTCAGTCTCCGGGACCGGGTCGGGCAGCTGATGATGGTGGCCGTCTCCTCCGACGGCGTCAGCTCCGCGGCGGCGACCGCCATCGACCGCAGCCGGGCCGGATCGGTGCTGCTGCTCGGCAACACCACGGCCGGCGCCGCCCGCGTGTCCGACGTGGTCGAGCGGGCCCGCTCGACCGCGCGCACACCCAAGGGCATCGAGACGCTGCTGGCCGCCGACCAGGAGGGTGGGCAGGTGCAGCGGCTGCAGGGCAAGGGCTTCGACCGGATCCCCTCCGCTCAGCGCCAGGCCGAGCAGTCGCCGTCGGAGCTGAAGTCCGATGCGGCCCGGTGGGGCCGGCAGCTGAAGCGGGCCGGCATCGACGCCGCCCTCGCGCCGGTCGCCGACGTGGTGCCGAAGGAGCTGCAGGACCGCAACCAGCCGATCGGCGTGCTGCGTCGGGGCTACGGCTCGAACCCGGCGGCCGTGGCTCGGCACGTGACCGCGTTCGCGACGGGGATGGACGCTGCGGGTGTCGCGACGTCGGTGAAGCACTTTCCCGGTCTCGGTCGGGTCCGCGGCAACACCGACTTCACCGCCGAGGTGGTCGATCGCACCACCACCCGTCGCGATGCCTACCTCGCGCCGTTCGCAGCCGGGATCGGCGCCCGGGCGGACATGGTGATGATCTCCTCGGCCTATTACGCCGAGATCGACGCCTCGCGGCGGGCCGCCTTCTCACCGACCGTGATCAAGGGCATGCTGCGGGGCGACCTCGGCTTCACCGGCGTGGTGATCTCCGACGACCTGGCCGCTGCCGCCATGCGTGACGTCCGGCCCGATCAGCGGATGCTCCGGTTCGTCCGGGCCGGCGGCGACCTGGCCATCGTCGGTGACCCGAGCCTCGCGGCCACCATGGCCGACGCCGTGGTCGACGAAGCCCGGGACGACCCGAAGCTGGCGGCGACCATCGAGGCGTCGACCGTACGGGTGCTGCAGCTGAAGGATCGTCGCGGACTGGCCGAGTGCTGACCGGCGCGTCCAGTCACGCCGGCCACCGGCACCCGTCGGCGGTCAGCTGTCGACCGTCAGGGCGGCCAGGCTGTCGCGCGCGGGTTTGACCAGCTCCGGCTGGGTGTCCGGGATCGAGGCGTAGTAGAGCCCGGAGGTCGGGCCGTTGCTGACCACGGTGACGATCAGCAGCTCGCCCTTGGCGATCAGGCCGGGGATGTCGAACGACAGCTGGGACTCCACCAGCCAGGCCTCGTGCCCGTCGACCGTGGTCGCCTTGTTCACCTGCACGTCGCTGGTCACCTCGTTGTCGCCGTAGAACGTGCCCAGGATGCAGCGGACCACGATCTGGGCGCCCTGCTCGGGGGTGTAGAAGCCATCCCCGGCCATCAGCTCGGCGACCAGGATCGAGGCCACCCAGTCGTGACCCTGCCCGTCGTAGTCGGACTGGTCGGTGACCATCTGCTTCTGCACGTCACGGCCGAAGGGGACCCGGGGATCGGGCCCCGGGCTCGTCCAGGGATCGCCCAGCCGCGGGTAGGAGATCGGGCCACCGTGCACCCGGCCGTCGTTCGGATCGGCGCTGGGCTGGTCGGTGCTGGGCTGGTCGGTGCTGGGGTCCGCGGAGCTGGTCGGGCAGACGTCCTGGGAGGGTTGCGTCGTGCCCCCGCCGGTGGTCCCGAGGCTGCCGCCGATCGCCCGGACCGCGATCACGCCGACGACGACGATCACCACCAGCAGCGCGGCCGCGGCGATCCACCAGCCGACCGGCGACTTCCGCTGCTGTGCGGCCTGGAAGCTGGCGTACGCGCCGGGCTGGCCCTGTCCGTAGGCGTTCTGCCCGTACGCCGGCTGCTGGCCGTACGGATTCTGACCCGGGCCGCCGCCCGGCTGACCCACCCCCGGCTGACCGCCCTGCAGACCCTGAACGAGGCCCTGCGCCGGCGGCCCGGCCTGCGGATTCGGTGAGGTGGCCGCGGACCACGCCTGTCCGTCCCAGTAGCGGTACAGGTTCGCGACGCCGCCCGGATCGGGATACCAGCCTGCCTGCGCACTCACGTCGTCGAGTTTAGGTGCGCTTCGGCGATCACCCAGCCCACGGACGCGTTGATCGGTGCGCGATGCACGAGATGCAGGGGAACATCCGCGTGAGTGGTCGCGGGCGTGCGTCAGCGCGAAGAGGAGGGGAGGGTCGGCGCCCGTACGATCGCGGTCAGCGCCGCTCCGAGCACCGAGAACACGGCCGCCGCCACGAACAGCAGCCAGAATCCTCCGACCGCCGCGATCAGTCCGGCGCCCACCACCGGACCCAGCAGCTGACCGAGGTTGGCGGACACGTTCACGATGCCGAGGTCCTGGGCGTTCGCGTCCTGACCGGGCAACAGATCGGTGGCCAGGGCCAGACCGCCGGCGAGCGGACCCGCGACGATCGCGGCCAGGCCGCCGGCGCCGAGCACGAGGCCGGACTGCACCACCCCGTGGATCCAGCCGTCGGCGTCCCCGGGGGTGTTCAGCTGCAGGGGATGAGCAGCTGCAGCACCTGCCCGCGACAGCGGTCGGGGCGGATCCACGCCAACCCCGACCTCTGGCCGAACAGGTCCGCCCGGAGCTCGTCGATCACGACGAGGGACTGGATCAGCCGAAGCGGCCGCTGATGTAGTCCTCGGTGGCCTTCTGCTCCGGGTTGGAGAAGATCTTGTCGGTGGTGCCCATCTCGATCAGCCGGCCGGGCTTGCCCTGGGCCGACAGGTTGAAGAACGCCGTCATGTCGCTGACCCGGGCGGCCTGCTGCATGTTGTGGGTCACGATGACGACGGTGTAGCTCTCCTTGAGCTCGCCGATGAGGTCCTCGATGGCCAGCGTCGAGATGGGGTCGAGGGCCGAGCACGGCTCGTCCATCAAGATCACCTCGGGCTGCACGGCGATCGCGCGGGCGATGCAGAGGCGCTGCTGCTGACCACCGGACAGGCCGGAGCCCGGCTTGTCGAGGCGGTCCTTGACCTCGTTCCACAGGTTGGCGCTGCGCAGCGAGCCCTCCAGCAGCTCCTTGCTCTTCGACGTCGACATCCGCTGGTTGTTCAGCCTCACCCCGGCCAGCACGTTGTCGCCGATCGACATGGTCGGGAACGGGTTCGGTCGCTGGAACACCATGCCGACCTGACGTCGCACCCGCACCGGGTCGACGCCGGGACCGTACAGGTCGTCCCCGTCGAGCTTCACCGAACCCTCGACGTAGGCCTTGGGGATCACCTCATGCATCCGGTTCAGGGTCCGCAGGAAGGTCGACTTGCCGCAGCCGGACGGCCCGATGAAGGCCATCACGGTGCGGGGCTCGACCGTCAGGGAGACGTCCTCGACCGCCTTGAAGTCGCCGTAGTAGACGTTGAGGTCGTTGACCTCGATGCGCTTTGACATGGTGGTGTGCCTTTCGTTTCTCGCTCAGCGTCCGGCTTTGGGGGCGAACTTCGCCGCGATCAGACGCCCCGCGAGGTTCAAGATCATGACAATCAGGATCAGGGTGAGTGCACCGGCCCAGGCCCGGTCCAGGTACGCCGAAGCCGGGTTGCCCTGGTCGACGTAGGACCGGTAGACGAACACCGGCAGGGTCATCATCGGGCCGCTGAGGGGGTTGCTGTTCAGGCTCTGCGTGAACCCGGCCGCGATCAGCAGCGGCGCGGTCTCGCCGATCACCCGGGCCACCGCGAGCATCACGCCGGTGACGATGCCGGCCGCCGCGGTGGGCAGCACCACCTTGACGATGGTCAGCCACTTCGGCACCCCGAGTGCGTAGGAGGCCTCGCGCAGCTCGTTCGGCACGATCTTCAGCAACTCCTCGATGGAGCGGACCACCACCGGGATCATCAGCACGCACAGGGCCACCGCGCCGGCGATGCCGGACTTGGTGCCCGGACCGAAGAACAGCACGAACAGCGAGTACGCGAAGAGGCCGGCGACGATGGAGGGGATCCCCGTCATCACGTCGACGAAGAAGGTGATCGAGCGGGCCAGTGACCCGGTGCCGTACTCCACCAGGTAGATCGCGGCCAGGATCCCGATCGGCACCGAGATCACCGTCGCGATCCCGGTCACCCACAGGGTGCCGGTGATGGCGTGCACGGCGCCGCCGCCCTCGCCCACCACGTTGCGCATCGAGTAGGTGAAGAACTGCAGGTCGAAGCGGGCCGAACCCTTCCCGATCACCGAGATGACGAGCGATACGAGAGGCAGCAGGGCAAGTCCGAAGGCGGCGGTGACCGTGATGGTGGCCAGCCGGTCCTTGGCCTTGCGGACGCCTTCGACGGCGAGCGAGGCGGCCATCATCACCGCGGCGAAGATCAGCGTGCCGACCAGCAGGATGCGGATGAACCCGGGTGACCCGGTGGCGAAGAACAGCGTGGCCGACAGCAGCAGGGCGACCGTGAGCACGATCCCCGTCGTCCAGGACGGGAGTCGGCCCGACGTCAGCGTGACGGGCTTGAGGTTGGGGGCGATGGTGGTCATCAGTTGGCTCCCGAGA
>DATDBH010000153.1:0-16166 GCA_036524985.1 Microlunatus sp.
GTCGGGGTAAGGGTGAAACGGTGGTGTAAGAGACCACCAGCACCCCGGGTGACCGGGGTGGCTAGGCAAACCCCACCCGGAGCAAGATCAAGAAGGGTGCCTCCGGGCACTCGCGGAAGCGTTCGAGGGCTGCTCGCCCGAGCTTCCGGGTAGATCGCACCAGGCGGCCGGCAACGGTCGTCGCAGATGGATGATCGCCACCTGGGTTGACGCCCAGGGACAGAATCCGGCTTACAGGCCGGCTCGTCCCCCGACCGAGCTCCCCGTCCGGTCGCCACCGGGCACGTGGTCGGCGACCTCAGCGGACTCGGGCACGACGATCCTGGGTTGGCAGACAGGATCGGGAACCTGGCCGAGCCCGTCGCAGCTGTCCAGCTCCGAATAGCACGGATCAGGGTCCTCGGCCACCCAGCTGGTGAAGAAGCGGCGGAGATAGGCGCGCACCGGACCGCGATGTTCGATCGGGCCACTGGCCCGATCCACCGGCTCGCGTCTCGACATCGAAGGGCTCCTCCGCGGTCACCCACCGTGGGCTCCCGCTGACAACTCCCCCGAGTCTGGCGCAGTCACGATTCGGCCGAGAATCGGCCGGATCGTGAACACATTGTGGCATGGCGTCGCCAGCGCGTCACCCCCGCGACGGGCTCACGCGGAAGACGGTCATCAGGCCAGCACGAACTCGACCCTGCCGGTCGACCAGTCGGCGGACTCCAACCGCAGTCCGACCTCGCTGCCGAGCGGGAGGTCGGTGCCGCGGACGCGCGCCTGGACCGCCGGGTCGGCGAGCATGACCACGCCGCGCCTGCCGTCGGACTCCACGTCGATCACCGTGCCGACGAACTCGCCGCCGACCCGGTCGTGCAACAGCGACACCTCGACCAGGTCGATCACTGCGCGCTCGTACTTCTTCGATCGAGCCTCGGCGCCGGCCATCAGATCCGGCAGGTCGGGCAGCGCCGATCGGACCCAGTCCGGCACGACCTGCTGGGCCGACAGGGCCAGGCAGACTTCCCCGGCGAACCGATCGACGAGCCGGCGCAGCGGCGCCGTGACGTGGGCGTAGTCGGTGGCCAGGGCGGCGTGCCGGGTCTCCGCCGGCACCTGCCCGTCGAAGGCGGTGTACCCGGCGCCCCGGAACAGCTCCGTGCACGCGTTGAGCATCGCCGCGTGCGACGGGATCGCCGGATCGAGACCGCGGACGAACTCCGGATAGGCCACGTCGGCGGGCCACGCGATCCGCAACGCCCGAGCCGTACGGCGCAGACGGCGCAGCGCGCCCGGCTCGGCAGCCGGCAGCGTCCGGACGATCCCCACCCCACCGGTCAGCATCAGACGAGCGGCCGCCATGCCGGTGAGCAACGAGATCGCAGCGTTGTAGCCCTCGACCGGAAGCGTGGCGCGGAAGGTCAGGGTGTAGCGGCCCTGCGGGTCCTCCCTGATCTCCTGCGCCGGAATCTGCAGGCTGACGCCACCGCGCTCGCGCTCCAGCTCCGCACGTCGCTGACCGACCTCCACGAGCAGGGCCAGCACCTCGCGAGGTTCGCCGCCGTCGATCTCGTGCTGGGCCTGCTCGTAGGTGAGCTGCGCTCGGCTGCGGACGAGGGCGCGGGACACGTCGACCTCGACCAGCTCACCGCATCCGTCGAGCCGGAGCGTCCACAGCAGCGACGGCCGGACCTGATCGGCCAGCAGACTCGCCGCCCCCTCGCTCAACACCGGAGGGTGCAAGGGGGTGCGCACGTCCGGCGCGTAGAGCGTCATCCCTCGGCGCCGGGCCTCCAGATCGACCGGATCACCGGCCGTGACGAAGGCGGCCACGTCGGCGATGGCGTACGAGACCACGTAGCCCGATCCGAAGCGAGCGATGTGCAGTGCCTGATCGAGATCCTTGGCGCCGGGTGGGTCGATGGTCACCAGCTCGAGCGCGGTCCGGTCGAGCTCGGGCAGTCGCGGATGCTGAGCAGCGGCCTCGGCCGCGACCGTCACCTCGGGTGGGAAGTCAGCCGGAACCTCGAGCCGAGTCCTCAGCTCCGCCATGGCCTCCGCCAGGTTCGCCGGCAGGACACGGTTCTCCGTGGTCGGAGCGGCCGCCGGTAGGGCGACGATGCGGGCGGGCACGGGAGTCCTCAGAGCCCGGACTGGTCCGTGCGGATCAGGATGCGGCTGCACTCCTCGCAGCGCAGCACCTCGTCCTCCGCCGCGGCAACGTAGTCCCGCAGCTCCGCAGCGTTCACCTCCAACCGACACCCGGTGCAGCGGCGCTGCACGAGCTCGGCGGCTCCCACCCCGCCGTGGGAGGTGGCGAGCTTGGAGTAGAGGGCGAAGAGGTCGGCGGGAAGGTGCAGCCGGAGCGCCTCCCGCTCCTGGCGGCGCGCTGCGATCTCGGCGTCGATGGCGGCGACCTGCTCGTCGCGGCGAGCGGTCAGTGCCTGCTCACGCTCGGCCAGCACGGCTCCCTCGGCTCGCCGTCGGTCCCGGGTGACGGTCGCCTCCTCCAGCGCCTCCATCACCTCCAGCTCCGCGTCCTCCAGGTCACCGATCCGCTTCTTCAGGTGCTCGACCTCCTCGACCATCGAGTTCAGGGCCTTGGGGTCGGCCACCGTGCCGTCGGCGATGCGCTGCTGGTTGCGGGCCAGTCGCTCCCGGACCGGTTCGAGGTCGGCCTCGGCCCGTGCCTGATCGGCGTCCAGGTCACTGACGGCGGTCTCGGCCGCCACCAGCGCGTCATCCAGCTCCTCGACCTCCACCGCCAGACGCTGCAGCTCACCGAGCTCGGGCAGCGTGCGGCGCCGGTGCGCGAGCTGCAGCACGGCGCTGTCGAGTGTCTGGACCTGCAACAACAACAGCTGGGCGTCCTTGCTGGCCTTGATGGTGACCTCCTGGGTGGGTTGACCCAACCCTAGTGCCGCGCCTGTGCTCCACACGACGGACGTCGACCGCAGGGCCACCGCCGGGATGGAACGCTTCACCCGCGAGTCGTGCCATCATTTCGTTCGTGCCCCAAGTCAGCATCCGCGACGTCGCCGAGCGGGCCGGCGTCGCGCTCGGCACCGTCTCCAACGTGTTGAACCGTCCGGAGAAGGTCGCGCCCGCCACGCGGGAGCGAGTGCGGGCCGCGATCGACCAGCTCGGGTTCGTCCGCAACGACGCCGCGCGGCAGCTCAAGGCGGGACGCAGCAACTCGATCGGCTTCATCTTGCTGGACGTCCGCAACCCGTTCTTCACCGACGTCGCTCGCGGCGCGGAGCAGCAGGCGGCTCGGCACGGCATGTCGGTCCTGCTGGCCAACAGCGACGACTCGCCCGAGCGCGAGTCGCAGCACCTCGACCTGTTCGTCCAGCAACGGGTTCAGGGGGTCCTCATCTCGCCGCTCGGCGACATCGTGGACCGGCTGGAGAGGCTGAAGGAACGCGGCATCGTGCCCGTGCTGGTGGACCGGCGGTCGGAGGGTCGACAGTTCTCCTCGGTCTCGGTCGACGATGTCGCGGGTGGTTTCCTGGCCGTCACGCACCTGATCGAGCAGGGCTGCCGACGGATCGCCTTCATCGGTGGCCCGCTGAGCATCAAGCAGGTGGCGGATCGTCTGCACGGCGCCAACCAGGCCTGTGCGGCCCATCCGGAGGTCCAGCTCGAGGTGCTGCTGTACGACGCGCTGGGAGTGCACCAGGGACGCGAGGCCGGCACCACGATCGTCCAGCGGTCGCCGGCGAACCGCCCCGACGGGGCCTTCTGCGCCAACGACCTGCTCGCGGTCGGCGTGCTGCAGTCGCTGACCATGCTGGCCCGGCTGCGGGTGCCCGACGATCTCCGCCTGGTCGGCTACGACGACATCGACTTCGCCGCGGCGACCGTCGTCCCCCTCACCTCGATCCGACAGCCGTCCCTGTTGATCGGCAAGACGGCGGTCGAGCTGCTGGTCGAGCAGATCGCACCCGATCACGCGGAGCCGCGTGAGGTCGTCTTCCAGCCCGAGCTGATCATCCGTGAGTCCAGTACGGGGCTGGGATCCGCCGACCGGTCGTGAGGCTGCTGCCCGGTGGTGCGTCAGCCGGTGGGCGCGTAGCGCCGCAGCTCCAGACCGCGCCGCAGCACGACCCGCAGGTCCTCCAAGGTGCCGTCGACGGCTCCGGCGGTTCGAGCCTGGACCACGATGTTGCCGAGCGCGGTGGCCTCGGTCGGACCGGCCAGCACCGGACGGTCCGCGCGATCGGCGGTGAGCTGACACAGCAGGGCGTTCTGGGAACCCCCGCCGACGATGTGGACGGTCTCCGCCCGGCGTCCGGTCAGCTGCTCGGCCCGCTCGATCGTCTGCGCGTACGCGGTGGCCAACGAGTCCAGCACGCACCGCACGACGCCGGCCTGATCATCGGGCTCCGACTGGCCCGAGTCACGGCACGCGGAACGGATCCGGGCCGGCATCTCCCCAGGTGCGATGAACGCCTCGTCGTCGACGTCGATCACAGGTCCACCGGCGGGCAGCTTCGCAGCACCCTCCAGCAGAACGGCGAGATCGCACTCCTGACCGGTCGCCGACCAGTCCCGCACGCACTCCTGCAGCAGCCAGAGACCGCCGACGTTGCGCAGGAAGCGCACCCGCCCGTCCACCCCGCCCTCGTTGGTGAAGTTCGCATCCCGACTGGCGTCGGTGATCACCGGGCGGTCGAGCTCCAGCCCGACCAGGGACCACGTGCCGGACGACACGTACGCGATGTCCCGGCCCTCGGCCGGCACGGCGACCACCGCCGAGGCGGTGTCGTGGGACCCGACCGCGACCACCGTGCTCGTGACCGGCAGTCCCGTGCGGCCGGCGACCTCGGCGCTGATCATGCCCACGGTCTCGCCGGGCTCGATCAGCGGGGGGAGCAGGTCGGCCGGGATGCCCAGCGCCGTGAACGCCTCGGCCGACCAGGATCGGCGTCGCGCGTCCAGCAGGCCCGTTGTCGACGCGTTGGTGATCTCGGTCCGCAGCTCGCCCGTCAGCCAGTAGGCCAGCAGATCCGGCAGCAGCACGACGTGGGCCGTGCGGGTCCACAGATCACTCCGCTGCTCCGCCGCGAGCTGGTAGATCGTGTTGAACGGCAGGAACTGCAGCCCGCTGATCGCGTACTGGCGCTCGCGGCTGATCATGCCGTCCACCTCGTTGATCACCGCGTCGGTGCGGTCGTCCCGGTACGCCGTCGGCTCGGCCAGCAACCGGCCCTCGGCGTCCAGCAACCCGTAGTCCACGGCCCAGGTGTCGATGCCGATGCTCACCACATCGGGATAGCGCGTGGCCAGCTTCGTCAACCCGGCCAGCACCTCGGCGTAGAGACCGGTGATGTTCCACCGGAGATGGCCGTCGATCGTCTGCAGGCCGTTGGCGAACCGGTGCACCACCTCCATCGCGATCGTCCCGTCGCGGACCACACCGGCGACGACCCGGCCGCTGGAGGCGCCGATGTCGATGGCTGCGACCGTGGTCGGCGGGGCTGGTTCGGTCATCGCGACGTCCTCAGCGGAGGAAGGCGGCGGCGACGCCGGCGTCGACGGGGATGTGTAGTCCGGTGGTGTGGGACAGGTCCGCGGAGCAGAGCACGAACACGGCGTTGGCGACGTTCTCCGGCAGTACCTCCCGCTTCAGCAGCGTCCGCTGGGCGTAGTACTTGCCCAGGTCCTCTTCTTCGACCCCGTACACGGCGGCCCGCTTCGCCCCCCAGCCGCCGGCGAAGATCCCGGAGCCACGGACCACCCCATCGGGGTTGATGCCGTTGACCTTGACCCCGTGCTCCCCGAGCTCGGCGGCCAGCAGCCGGACCTGGTGGGCCTGATCGGCCTTGGTCGCGGAGTAGGCGATGTTGTTCGGCCCGGCGAAGATCGAGTTCTTGGAGGAGATGTAGACGATGTCGCCGCCGAGCCGCTGCTCGATCAGCACCCTCGCCGCGGCCCGCGACACCAGGAACGAGCCCTTGGCCATCACGTTGTGCTGCAGGTCCCAGTCCGCAACCGTGGTGTCCAACAACGCCTTGGACAGTGACAGGCCGGCGTTGTTGACCACCAGGTCGAGCCCGCCGAACGCGAGCACCGTCGCATCGACCGCGGCCTGCACCGCCGCCTCGTCGGTCACGTTCGCCGCGATCCCGATCGCCACATCGCTGCTGCCCAGCTCCGCGGCCGCCGCGGCCGCCTTCTCGGCGTCGAGATCGGCGATCACCACGCACGCGCCCTCGGCGGCCAACCGGGCGGCGATGGCCTTGCCGATGCCCGAGGCGGCGCCGGTGACCAGCGCGATCCGTGACTGCAGGGGCTTCGGCTTCGGCAGCCGGGCCAGCTTCGCCTCCTCCAACGCCCAGTACTCGATCCGGAACTTCTCGCTCTCGTCGATCGGCGCGTACGTCGACACCCCTTCCGCGCCGCGCATCACGTTGATCGCGTTCAGGTAGAACTCTCCCGCGACCCGCGCGGTCTGCTTGTTCTTGCCGTAGGAGAACATCCCCACCCCGGGAACCAGGATGATCGCCGGATCCGCGCCCCGGATCGCTGGTGAGTCAGCATCGGCGTTGCGGTCGTAGTAGCCCTGGTAGTCGACCCGATACGCCTCGTGCAGCTCCTTCAACCGGGCGACCGACTCCTCGACGCTGGCGTCCGCGGGCAGGTCCAGCACCAACGGCTTCACCTTGGTGCGCAGGAAGTGATCCGGGCACGAGGTCCCCAGACCCGCGAGTCGGGGGTGCTCGGACGACGCGAGGAACTCCAGCACCCGTACGTCGTCGGTGTAGTGCCCGACCATCGGCGCATCGGCCGAGGCGATCGAGCGCAGCGTCGCGGCCAGGGCCGCCGCCTTGGCGTGCCGCTCCGGCTCGGGCAGGGCACCGTAGCCGTCCAAGGCGGGACCGAACGGCTCCGCCTTCGCGTGCTCGGCGATGTAGGCAGCGGCGGTGTCGATGATCCACAACGAGTTCGCCTCGGCCTCCTCGCTGGTGTCGCCCCAGGCGGTGATGCCGTGGCCGCCGAGGATGCAGCCGACCGACTGTGGACTGGCCTCCTTGATCGCGGCGATGTCCAACCCCAGCTGGAAACCCGGCCGCCGCCACGGCACCCACGCCACCTTGTCGCCGAAGATCTTCTCCGTCAGCTCCTCCCCGTCCGCCGCGGTCGCGATCGCGATCCCCGAGTCAGGATGCAGATGATCGACGTGCGCCGCCTCCACCAACCCGTGCATGGCCGTGTCGATGCTCGGCGCCGCCCCACCCAGGCCATGCAGGCAGTAGTCGAACGCCGCCACCATCTCGTCCTCCCGCTCCACCCCGGGATAGACGTCGACGAGCGCCTTCAACCTATCCAGCCGCAACGCCGCCAGCCCTCCAGGCCTCAACGTCCCGAGATCTCCCCCCGACCCCTTGACCCACAGAAGCTCGACAGCCTCCCCCGTCACTGGGTCCGTCTCACTCCCCTTCGCCGACGTGTTCCCCCCGGCATAGTTCGTGTTCTTGGGATCAGCCCCCAGCCGGTTCGATCGCTCGATCAGCTCAGCAACAGTCGGATTCACAGCCACAGTTCAGTCCTCGTCTAGAGATCAACACGTACGAATTCACCGGAAATGCGCCCCACCCGTCCGAAACCACGGTCACCACCCCCAGCCCTCCCCCGACCTGTGGGTGAGGTACGTACCGAGGCGCGGGGTCTCGGGGTGTCGTGAAGGGGCGTGGATGGGTCTGGCGGGAGCACGAGCTTGCGAGTGCGGATGGTTGCCCCGAACGACACCCCGAGACCCGCGCCGACCCGAGCTGGAGCTAGGCCCCCCAACCAGCCTGAGTCCCACCGACACGATCCACTTCGATCCGCTTCTGATATCCCGACTCCGCATATGCACGTCCTGGATCACGCGGCAGACCACGCGACTCACGCCAGTCAGCAAGATCACCACGAACATCTGTGTAGAACGCATCCATGAACACCGCGTTCGCCCCGAGCACATCCCCCGACTCCTGCGCCGCACGCAGCGCCGACGCGTCCACCAGCAGGGCCCGCGCCGTCATCTCCTGCACGTTCAGCACCGAGCGGATCTGACCGGGGACCTTGTCCTCGACGTTGTGACACTGGTCGAGCATGAACGCCACCGGCGAGTCAGGCTCCAGCGCGCCGCCGCGGACGACCTCGTACAGGATCCGGAAGAGCTGGAACGGATCGGCCGCCCCGACGATCAGGTCGTCGTCGGCGTAGAAGCGGGAGTTGAAGTCGAAGGAGCCGAGCTTCCCGAGCCGCAGCAGCTGGGCCACGATGAACTCGATGTTCGTGCCCGGGGCGTGGTGACCGGTGTCGAGGCAGACCAGGGCACGCTCCCCGAGGGCGGTCACCTGGGCGTACGAGGTGCCCCAGTCGGGGACGTCGGTGTGGTAGAAGGCCGGCTCGAAGAACTTGTACTCCAGCACCAGTCGCTGGGCGGACCCGAGCCGATCGTAGATCTGCTGGAGGCTGTCGGCCAGTCTGTCCTGCCGACCCCGGATATCGCCCTGTCCCGGGTAGTTCGTGCCGTCGGCCAACCAGATCTTGAGGTCCTGGGAGCCCGTCTGGTGCATGATCTCGATGCACTCGTAGTGATGGTCGATCGCCTTCTGGCGGACGGAGTCGTCGACGTGGGTCAGGCTGCCGAACTTGTAGAGATCATCCTGGAACGTGTTGGAGTTGATCGTCCCCAGCGCGACCCCGAGATCGGCGGCGAGGCGTTTGAGAGCAGCGTAGTCGTCCACCGTGTCCCAGGGGATGTGCAGAGCGACCGACGGCGCGAGCCCGGTCAGCTCATGCACCTTCGCGGCGTCGGCGAGCTTCTCCTGCACCGTCCGGGGCGTGCCGGCGGTGGCGAACACCTTGAACCTCGTGCCCGAGTTGCCGAACGCCCATGAGGGCAGCTCGATCGCTTGGCGGGCGAGGACGTCGAGGACAACGTTGTCGATCATCGCCGGGTCTCCTGTCGGCTAGTGCTGATCATGATGTCACCGCTGCGGTGATCATGGACGAGCGGTCGGCGGGGTAGGGAAAGCTGAGCCGGTGGTCGCCGGCCATGAGGGTCGTCGGATCGGTTCCGGCGACATCGATCTCGGCGGCCACCCCGGCGGGCAGGCTGACCTCGAGGTCGAGCTCATCACCGCTCAGCTGCCAACCGACGCGGATCTCACCGTGGGCGGTGACCAGTGCGGCTCGGGCCCAGCTGAGACCACCGCCCGGTCGGGGGGCGATGCGCACGGTCCGGTAGCCGGGCTCCGCCGGCGCCAGCCCCGCCACCGTCCGGTGCAGCCAGTCGGCCACCGCCCCGAGCGCGTAGTGGTTGAAGCTCGTCATCTGGCCGGGGTTGATGGTGCCGTCGGGCAGCATCGAGTCCCAGCGTTCCCAGACGGTGGTGGCACCCATCGTGACCGGGTAGAGCCAGGACGGGTTCTCGGTCTGCAACAACAGCCGGTAGGCCTCTTCGACGTGGCCGGTCCGGCTGAGGGCCTCGGTCACGTACGGCGTCCCCGCGAAGCCGGTGGCGATCCGGTAGCCGCCCTCGGCCACCAGGGTCGCGAGCCGTCGGCCGGCCAGGAGCTCGGTCTCGGGCTCCAGCAGGTCGAAGGCGATGGCCATCGCGTACACCGTCGGGCAGTCGCTCGCGATGGCGCCGTCCACCCCGACGTAGTGCTCGCCGAAGGCCGCTCTGGTCCGCGCCGCCAGGCCGGCGAACTCGGCCTCGTCGTCGACCCGCCCCAGAACGGCGGCGCTCCGGGCGGTCAGCGCGGCGCTCCGGTAGAGGCAGGCCGTCGCGATCACGTACTTGTCCGCCTTGGCCAGGAAGGGGTTCTCCGGCGGCGCCGTCGGGTCGAGCCAGTCGCCGAGCTGGAAGCCGGTGTCCCACAACCCGCTCTCGGAGACGAGTCGGGCGCAGGCCCGGACGTGGGCGGCCATCGACGGGTGGCACTGCTCGAGCACTCCGCGGTCGCCGTACGCCTCCCACAGCGCCCAGGGCACCCAGACCGCTGCATCACTCCAGATCGCGGTCGGGGTGTCCGACGGCCAGCCGGTGGGATTGTCGAGCAGCTTGAGGACGTCGGGCACGACCAGCGGCACGACGTCCCCGGCGGCGTGCTGCTCGGCCGCCAGATCCAGCAACCAGTCGCGCAAGAAGCCCGACACGTCGAACACGTAGGCCGCCGTCGGGGCGAACACGGCGATGTCACCGGTCCATCCCTGTCGCTCGTCGCGCTGCGGGCAGTCCGTGGGCACGTCGAGGAAGTTGCCCCGCTGGCTCCACACCACGTTGCTGTGCAGCTGGTTGACGAGGTCGTCGGAGCACGCGAACGCACCGGTCCGCGTCAGCTCGGAGTGCACGACGACGGCCACCACGTTCGCGGCGCTGATCGGCTCCTCCAGACCGGTCACCTCGGCATAGCGGAAGCCGTGGAAGGTGAGGGTCGGCTCGAAGACGTCTCGGCCACCACTGCGGATGAACGTGTCGGTGGCCAGCGCCGACCGCAGCGGACGGGTGCCCAGCTCGTCGTGCTCGATCACCTCCGCGTGCCGGACGACGACGGAGGAGCCCGCGGCACCGCTGGTGGTGATCTTCAGCCAGCCCACCAGGTTCTGGCCGAAGTCGATCAGGGTCTTGCCGCTCGGCGACGTCCACACCGCGACCGGGGCGATCTCTTCGTGCCGGATCACCGGCGGACCGACGTACGGGGTGAGCACGGACAGGTCGGCGTCGGCGATCTCCACCACCGGCGTCCAGGCGGGGTCGGTGAAGCCGACGTGCAGCCAGGCGTCGGAGATGAGGCGGGCGTCGATGGTCTGCCCGTCGTAGAGGTCGTCGGCCAGCACCGGCGACGGTCCACCGGTCCAGCTCGCGTCGGTAGTGACCAGCTGCCGGTGACCGTCGGCGTAGGTGATCTCGAGCTGCGCGATGGCGGCCGGTCGATCGCCGTACACCCGTCGTTCGCCGGTCCAGGCGAGGCGTCCGCTGTACCAGCCGTGACCGAGCTGCAGACCGAGGACGACGGGCTCTCCCGCGTCCGGGCGACCGGCCATCAGACCGGTGACGTCATAGGTCCGGTAACGCAGCCGCCACTCGTAGCTGGAGAAACCGGGGGTCAGCACGTCGTCGCTCACCGGTCGGCCGCCGAGGTGAGCCTCGACGATGCCGCGGGCGCTGACGTGCCAGAGGGCCGACGCCACCGGTCCGTGATCCACCGCCGGGAGGAACTCGGTCCGCAGCCGAGGTGCGCTCGTCGGGTCCGCGCTGGACGCGATCAGGACGGCACTCCAGGCAACCGACTCCATCGGGGGACCCCTCAGTTCTGCGACTCTGCGTTGAAACGATTCATATTGAATCAGTCGTCGGCTTGGTCGTCAAGACGTCAGGCGCCGGAGATTGGATGGATAGAGCGGGAATGAATCGTCGGCGACCTGAGTTCCCTCTGATATTCCTGAATGGTCGTTCAGTCACATCGAGGTGGCGTGTCCGCTCAGCCGATCCAACTCCTGGAGGAGCGCCCGATGACTGCACTCGATCTACCCGTCGCCACCACACCCACGGTGAGTCCTGCTCCGACCGACCTGGGCAGCCGCTTCGTGGGACGGAAGTACGTCCAGCTGGTGCTCGTGCTCGGCGCACTGAGCGCGATCGGGCCACTGACGATCGACACCTACCTCCCGGCTCTGCCGGAGCTGTCCCGTCAGCTGGGTGCTACCGACGCGCAGGCCCAGGCGACCATCACCGGGCTGCTGATCGGCCTCGGCTTCGGGCAGCTGATCATCGGTCCGCTCTCGGACTCCGTCGGCCGGCGCAAGCCGTTGCTGGCCGGCCTCGTGCTGCACGCGATGATGTCGGTGCTCTGCGCACTCGCCCCCACCATCGGTCTGCTCACCGTGACCCGCACGCTGCAGGGTTTCGCCGGTGCCGCGGTCGCCGTGGTGTCGATGGCTGTGGTCCGGGACCTGTTCAGCGGGATCCGCGCCGCTCAGCTGCTGTCTCGACTCGTGCTCGTGCTCGGCGTCGCCCCGATCCTGGCCCCCTCGCTCGGCAGTGCACTGCTGGCCCTCACCTCCTGGCGCGGCATCTTCGTGGTGCTGGCTGTGGCTGCCCTGGGCATGCTCGTGCTGGCCTTCGTGGCCCTGCCGGAGACCCTTCCCGTCGAGCGTCGGCGTCCCGTCAGCGTCACCGGCTCGCTGCGGGCGTACGGGCTCCTGTTCCGCGACCGGCTGTTCATCGTCATGGTCCTGGTCGCCGGTCTGATGTTCGCGACGCTCTTCGCCTACATCTCCGGCGCACCCTTCGTGCTGCAGGATCTCTACGGGCTGACCCCGCAGCAGTTCGGCCTCGCCTTCAGCGCCAACGCCGTCGGCATGATCGCGATGACCCAGATCAACCCGTGGCTGGTCAAGCGCTACAGCCCGGTCAGCGTGCTCAGCTTCGGTGTGCTGCTGGCCTTCGCCGGCGCGATCACCCTGCTCGTGTTGATGATGCTGGGTGTCGGTGGCTGGTTCGCCTTCATGGCCCCGCTGTTCTTCGTCATCTCGGCCGCCGGCCTGTCGTTCCCCAACGCGCCCGCCATCGCCCTCAGTCGGCACGGGGAGTCCGCCGGCACGGCAGCCGCCATGCTGGGCGCCTCGCAGTTCATGATCGGCGGCCTGATCGCCCCGCTGGTGGGCGTCTTCGCCAACGGAACCCCGGTTCCGATGGCCGCGATCATGGTCGGCACCACCGGCCTGGCCGCCGTCCTGCTGCTGAGCGCCCGCAAGGCCCTCAGCCGGTACGACTACAGGTAGCCCTCGACCCGCTGTTCGCGCGCCGTGTGAGCGGCTCGGCGGATGGCCCAACCGCCCGGCCGTCGCCAAGGCGACTCTCCTGCTCGGTACCCTCCGGGGATGGGGCTGCCCACGACGTACGACGAGACAGTCGATGCGCTGACCGACATCGTCGATGCCGCAACAGCATCGGGTGATCGGGCTGGGTACTTTGCGGCTATGTACCGGGCCGTCACGACGACGGTTAGACGTTGGGCAGCCGAAGGACGCTTCGAGGACCCGGCACGCATGCAGCGCTTCGTCGTCGCGTTCGCTCATCATTACCTTGCTGCCCATGCCGCCTGGCACTCCGGGCAGCCCTGCGCGGCATCGTGGCAGGCCGCCTTCGAGGCAACTCGACGATGGCGACCGATCGCGCTCCAGCACCTTCTCCTCGGCATGAACGCGCACATCAACCTGGATCTCGGCGTCACCGC
Source organism: Microlunatus sp. (assembly GCA_036524985.1). Taxonomy (GTDB): domain Bacteria; phylum Actinomycetota; class Actinomycetes; order Propionibacteriales; family Propionibacteriaceae; genus Microlunatus. The sequence goes on from DATDBH010000153.1 coordinate 13,227, forward strand.
CGCCGCGCTCGATCCCGGACACGACCTCGCTGCCGTGCGGCCCGACTTCGAAACGATCAACGACGTTCTGGCCGGCCTTGTGGACGCTTGCCAGGACGCCCTCGGCCAGGTCTCACCATGGCTACGACTGGTTGATCACATCGGCGGTGCGGGCGACGAGACCGTGGTGAGGTTCAGCCTGGTCGCCGCCCGTCAGAACGCCTGGCGAGTTGCCACTCGGTTGGCGCCGTTGTCCGGTTCGTCGCTGGACAGGGAGATAGCGGCCGTCGATCGCTCGGCCGCCCAGATCGCCCGACTGGTGGCAAACCCGGGATTCCTGGCCAGTGCGGTCCTCGGTGTCGTACGGCTTCGTGAGGAATCTGACCCTGCCACGGTCATCAACGTGTTGGCCGCCATCCAACCGTCCATCGCCTAGTACGGCTGAGGGTTCGACGGGTCAGCGACGACGATGTCGAGGACCGGGTCGCTGAGCAGCTCCTCGATCGCACGCTGCTCGTCTGCTCGGCGACGTTCCGTCGGCCTGGGTCAGGCCACGTCCATCCGTCCCGATCCGTGCCGCGGAGGGGACCTGGGTCCAGGGCGCGGAGAGGACTCAGATCCACGGCGAAATCGCCGCAGGGCGACTAGTGTCACGAGCAGCCGTCTGCGGCGGGCAGACCGGCTTGAGTCCCAACGGCACCGATCTCGTCGGCCGATCCGGGGCGAGGTCTGAGGCATGACACACACCCGCGAGCAGCACATCGCACCTGAACCACGCGGAGCGACGCGTTCGAGCAACCCGAAGGGACTGCCCCCGATGTTGACGCCCGAGATCATCGCCGCCCGCGAGACGACCCTCGCCGCCCACCTGCTCGGCGAGAGCACCAAGGACGTCGGCGCGGTCCTGGCCACCTTCACCGGCGTCCCCACCTACGACCTCGTCAGTGTCGGCAAGAGAGTTCGGGGCGCTGACGACGTGGGGATGTTCCTCCAGACCTTCTTCGACTCCATGGGGCCGAACACGCACATCGGTGAGGCCTTCTACCATGCGGATGACGCGACCGCCGTCGAGGTGCTGACCGTCTTCCCCGACGGCTTCGACGGGCAGCAGACCGGCCAGGTCATCGAGGTCCGCTCCATGGGCGTCTTCCTCTTCGACGGCGACGCGATGCACACCGAGAAGCTCTACGCCGACGTCTCGCCCCTGGTGCCCTTCATGCCGTGGCTCCTCGAGGCTTGACCCGGATCCGCCGGCGGACCCGGCGGCCGGGCGCGCACGGCGGCGCAGCGAGGGTCGGCTATCGGCTGTTCCACCGTTCGAGGGCCGGGACGCCCTTCTCCTCGCCGAGCACCGAGATCGTGCCGGTGTCCAGCGGGAAGTGGGCACCCCACATCAGGTCCAGCCCCATCCAGCGGACGGTGAGGGCGCGCAGGGCGTGACCGTGGCCGAAGCAGATGGCCCGGTCGGCGCCCGAGGAGCGGATCCGCTCGATCAGCCGGTCCATCCGCTCGGTCACCTGGCCGTGGGTCTCCCCACCCGGAGTCGGGTGCGTGAAGATCGTCCAGCCCGGATCCCTCTGATGGATCTCGGCACTCGTGACGCCCTCGTAGTCGCCGTAGAACCACTCCACCAGGTCCTCGGTCACCGCCGGCTCGTAGTCCCCGACGAACCCGGCCAGCTCTGCCGTCCGCCGAGCCCGGTGACGGGGACTCGACAGGATCAGGCCGAAGGACTCCGGGTCCAGGTGCCTGCGCAGCGACTCGGCCTGACTGACCCCGTTCTCGGTCAGCTCGAGGTCGGTGACCGAGGTGTGCCGACCGTCGGCGCTCCACTCGGTCTCGCCGTGCCGGACGATGTGCAGCTCAATCACGATGGGCCGCCGAGGTCTCGCTCGGCAGCGGTGAGCTGGTCGGCGAACGTGATGAAGCCGTGCCGAACGTGCCAGTGGCCGCCATCGGCGATCCGGTCGAGGATGGCCCGCTGCAGCGTCGTCTCGCGCGGCAGGGACGCCAGATCCACCGGCGGGCGGCGGGCGAAGGTGAAGAAGACGGCGTCCTCGTCCCCGTTTCCGGATTCACCCGCCAACGTCCACCGTCGCTGGAACTGCGCCATGTTGGACGTCGCCGGCAACGCCGCGGCCAGCCGCGGATCGAGCAGCCAGCTGTGGCAGTGGAAAGCGTGCACCGAGAAGTCGTCGAAGTGCTCGGCGAAGAATGCCTGGGCCGCTGCGAAGGACGCGTCGACCTCAGCCGGGGTCAACGGCCCGGAACGCGGGATGTGGGTCGACAGCACCCAGGTGCCCGCCTCACCGGGCTCCAGCGGATCGCGCTGCAGGTTGAACTGAAGACGACCCAGCCAGTAGAGCGCGCCGGACCAGGCGACGCGCAGCCAGTCATGGGTGTGCAGACCGTACGTGGAGTAGGTGAGGCGGTGCACGAACACCTGTTGGCCGAGGTCGGAGAGCGCGCGCCAGGAATCGTCGGCGCCGATCCCCCGGGATGCGTGATAGGCACGAACCTCGTCGATGCACGCGATCAGAGCGAGCAGCTCCAGCACCCCCGCCCCGAAGGCGGAGTCGGCGCCCTCCGCCCGCCACGGCCAGGGCAGCGAACCGCCCCAGGGGTCACCGATCACCCCGACCGCCGGGATCAGCCGGTCCGCCATCGCCTGCACGGCCGAGACATCGCCCGGACGCCGCAGCACCGCGGCGGCCGCCGCGAGCGTGTCGGCCCGATCGTCCTCGCGGAAGCCGAGCAGCGTCAGCCGCTCCGGCAGGTCGTCGGCCGACAGCCGTTCTCCTACGTCGAGCACCCGGCCACCCTAGTGGCGTGTCACTCGTGCCCGGCATCGAGATGCCGCCCGCGCGCCGAGCGACCATACTGGTTCGGGTGAGCGAGACACAGCCCGAGCTGCCCAATCGGCAGACCCCCTTCAGTGACGCGTTCAAGGCTTTCATCGCC
>DATDBH010000154.1:0-26751 GCA_036524985.1 Microlunatus sp.
GAGGCCGACGACGGTTTCGACCTCGAGGACGTGGCGTCCGGCATCAGCGACAAGCTGGTCGCGCGGCACCCGCACGTGTTCGCCGCCGAGGAGGCGCCGAGTGACCTGCACGGGGTCTGGGAGCAGCGCAAGGCCAAGGAGAAGGGCCGGACGTCTTCCCTGGAGGGGATCCCGGAGCGACTGTCGGCGCTGAGCCGGGCGAGCAAGATCATCGGGCGGTCCCGATCCCACCGGGTGCCGCTCGATCTGCCCACCGAGGAGATCGACGCCGGCTCGCTCGGCCGCCAGATCCTGGACCTCGTGGCGCGGGCCCAGGCCGGCGGCATCGACGCGGAGCAGGCGGTGCGCGAGGCAGTTCGCGATCTGGAGGCCGACGTCCGGTCCGCTGAGACCCTCGCGACATAGTCTGGTCGGCATGAGCGAGCCTCCGTACGGGCCGCCGTACCGACCGAGCCAGCCGCCCTACCCGCAGCAGCAGCCGCACCAAGGGCCGCCGCGGCAGGTTGCGCGGCCACCGCAGCCGTACCCGCAGCAGCCGTACCCGCAGCAGCGACCGGCGCGTCGCGCAGACATCGAGACCGCCTCCCAGGTCCGCGCGGCCATGGCCGCCCGCTCCGAGCTGGGGCCGGAGTACGACGACGCGATCGCCGACGGCCTGGCCGACCGGGTCGAGGAGCTGGTGGCCTACCGGACGGCCGAGTTGCGACACGCCGAGGAGTCCGCCAAGGAGGACCGGGCCGACGTCCGGCGCGGCAACACCCATCGCTTCGCGCTCGGCATCGTCTCGCTCGGCGCCGGCATCCCTGTCAGTGGGATCGCGGCGGCGTACGGCGACGTACCCGGCCTGATGGTCGCCTGGGCGGGCATCGTCGGGGTGAACGCGGTGTTCGCCTGGGGTAGCCGGGGGCGACGGCGTCAGTGAAGTCCGCCCCGCCCCGCCCGGCCTCGTCGGCGCGGCCGACCCGCGCCGATAGGGTGGGCCCGACAATCTCCAGGTCCGGTGCCCTGCGTGGCCGGCCGGTACGGAAGGCAGTTCGACGTGGCAAGTATTGAGTTCATCGGTGCCCGCGAGATCCTCGACTCCCGCGGCAATCCCACGGTAGAGGTCGAGGTCATCCTGGACGACGGCTCGGAAGGTCGCGCGGCAGTGCCGTCGGGCGCCTCCACCGGCGCTTTCGAGGCCGCCGAGCTGCGCGATGGTGACAAGGCCCGATACGGCGGCAAGGGCGTGACGAAGGCCGTCCTCGGGGTGCTCGACCAGCTCGGTCCCGAGCTGCTGGGCTACGACGCCACCGAGCAGCGCCTGATCGACCAGGCGATGATCGACCTGGACGGGACGGAGAACAAGAGCAAGATCGGCGCGAACGCGATCCTCGGTGTCTCGCTCGCCGTCGCGCACGCAGCGGCCAGCTCGGCGGATCTGCCGCTCTACCGCTACGTCGGCGGTCCGAACGCGCACGTGCTGCCGGTGCCGATGATGAACATCATCAACGGCGGTTCGCACGCCGACTCCGACGTCGACGTGCAGGAGTTCATGATCGCCCCGATCGGCGCGGCGACCTTCCGCGAGGCCCTCGAGATGGGCGCGAACGTCTACCACTCGCTCAAGAGCGTGCTGAAGAAGCAGGGCCTGTCCACCGGACTCGGTGACGAGGGTGGCTTCGCCCCCAACCTGCCGGCCAACGTCGCGGCGCTCGAGCTGATCTCCACCGCGGTCGAGGGCACCGGTCTCAAGCTGGGCACCGACATCGCCTTGGCCCTCGACGTGGCCAGCACCGAGTTCTTCGCCGACGGCAGCTACAGCTTCGAGGGTCGCAGCCTCTCGGCCGACGAGATGACCGACATCTACACCCAGTGGATCGACGCCTTCCCGATCGTCTCCATCGAGGACCCGCTGGCCGAGGACGACTGGGCCGGCTGGAGCGCGCTCGTGGGCAAGATCGGCGACAAGGTCCAGGTGGTCGGCGACGACCTGTTCGTCACCAACGTGACCCGGCTGCAGCGCGGTATCGACGAGGCGGCGGCCAGCGCCCTGCTGGTCAAGGTCAACCAGATCGGGTCGCTGAGCGAGACGCTCGACGCGGTGACCATGGCCCAGCGTGCCGGCTTCGCCTGCATGATGAGCCATCGCTCCGGGGAGACCGAGGACACCACCATCGCCGATCTGGCGGTGGCCACCAACTGCGGTCAGATCAAGTCCGGCGCTCCGGCCCGGACCGACCGGGTCGCGAAGTACAACCAGCTGCTGCGGATCGAAGAGGACCTCGACGACGCGGCGCGCTACGCCGGGGCCTCCGCCTTCCCGAGGTTCACGGCCTGATGCCGACGGGCCCACGGCCGACCGCGCGTCCGGGAGCAGGTCCCGGGCGCGGTCGGCCGCGTGCCCGCAGCGGCAGTCGCTCGGGCAAGGACATCGGCTCCGCCCAGAGCAAGGCGCTGCGCGACGGCGCGGCCCCGGCCGCCGGCCGAAGCGGTGCCGCGTCGACCGGTGTCGGCCCGGCGAGTTCCGGCAGGCCGGGTGCGCCCGGCCCGGCGGCCAGGTCCTCGAAGCGGGGCGGTGCCAAGCTGAAGCTGCCCCGCCGGTCCAGTCTGACCACTCGCGCGCTGGCGCTCGCGGTCGTGATCTTGATGCTGACCATCTCGTACGCCAACAGCCTGCGGATCTACTTCGCCCAGTCGCACGAGGTGGCCGCCACCAAGGCCGAGATCGCCGACCGTGAGGCCCGCATCGGTGATCTGCAGACCGAGCTGAGGCGCTGGGACGACCCGGCGTTCGTCGAGCTGCAGGCCCGAACCCGGCTGGGGTGGGTGATGCCCGGGGAGATCGGTTTCACCGTGGTCGACGCAGACGGAAAGCCCCTCGGAGGTGGTTCGGAGCTCAGCACGGGCGAGCAGCCGGCGAGTGACCGAGCGCCGGAGTCCTGGTACACGAAGGTGTGGGGATCGGTGGAGGCCGCCGACAAGCCTGCCGCGCCCGAGCCGGACCCGGCGGACGCGAAGCCGATCACCAAGAAGAACGTCGACGACGCCGCCTCGTCGCCCCCGCGCTGAGTGCGCGCTCCCGACGGAGTGGACCTGACCGACGTGCGGATCGAAACCCTGACCATGGCCGATGAGGCCATCGTGACCGAGCAGCTGCAGCGGCGTCCGCGCGGTGTCGTCGGTGTGGCCCACCGATGCCCGGCCGGCCACCCGGCGGTGGTGGCCACCTTGCCGCGGCTGCCGGACGGCACACCCTTCCCCACCACCTTCTACCTGAGCTGCCCCCGGGCGGTGGCCGCGTGCTCCACCCTGGAGGCCTCCGGTCTGATGGCCGAGCTGACGGCTCGGCTGGCGGCGGACCCGGACCTGGCCGCCCACCATGCCGAGGCCCATCGGGCCTACCTCGCCGCCCGGGACGAGATCGCTGCGGACACGGTCGGGGTGGTCGAGGAGATCGCCGCGGTCTCGGCCGGCGGGATGCCGACCCGGGTCAAGTGCCTGCACGCGCTGCTCGGTCACGCTCTGGCCGCCGGACCGGGGGTGAACCCGATCGGTGACCTCACGCTCGGGCTGATCAGCGCTCGCTGGTCGTTCCCGTGTCGGCAGGGGTGAGCACCCGGGTTGCCGCGCTCGACTGCGGCACCAACTCGTTTCGGCTGCTGATCGCCGAGCCCGGTCCGCACGGGCGGCCGGTCGAGCTGACCCGCGAGCTGGAGATCGTCCGGCTCGGCCAGGGCGTGGACGCCACCGGCGAGCTGCATCCCGACGCGCTGGCCCGGACCTTCGCCGCCGCCGAGCGGTACGCGGCACGGCTGCGGGTGCACAGGGTCGCCCCGGAGCGGACCCGGGTGGTGGCGACCTCGGCGGCCCGGGATGCGCGCAACGTCGAGGACTTCTTCGCCGGCATGGCGGCCCGCGTCGGGGTTCGGCCGGTGCTGCTCACCGGTGCCGAGGAGGCACACCTCTCCTTCGTCGGCGCCCTCAGCGGGGTGCCGGTCGCGGCGGACCGCTCCGTGCTGGTGATGGACATCGGCGGCGGCTCCACAGAGCTCGTGCTGGGCGAGGAGACGGGGGCGGTCGCCCACGCGGTGTCGCTGGACATCGGGTCGGTGCGGCTGACCGAGCGGTTCGGGCTGGTCGGACCGATCGGGCCGGCGGCGCGGGCGGACGCAACGGCGTACGTGGACGGTCTCCTCGACGGTCTCGACTGGTCGCTCGCCGGAGTCGGCACCTGGATCGGCGTGGCGGGCACGGTCACGACGGTGTCGGCGCTGGTCCAGGAGCTGCCGGCGTACGAGCGCACACGGGTGCACGGCTCGATCGTGACGATCCCCGCGCTGACCGGTTTGCTGGAACGGCTGGCCGCCTCGACGGCCGATCAGATCCGCGGTCTGGGGGCGATGGAGCCCGGCCGGGCCGACGTGATCACCGCCGGGACCCTGATCGCCGAGCGGATCGCACGTCGGGTCGGCCGGCCGATGCTGGTGAGCGAGAGCGACATCCTGGACGGCGTCGCGCTGGCCCTGCTGGCGTCCTGACCGTCGCGCAGGCCCAGGGCCTCGGCGATGGCAGAATGCCCCGGTGACCTACCTGGCCATCACCGTCCTCGGCCATGACCGGCCCGGCATCATCGCGCAGGCCGCCGACGCGCTCGCCGACTGCGGCATGAATCTCGAGGACTCCTCGATGACGTTGCTCCGGGGCCATTTCGCCATGACCCTGATCTGCGCGGGGACGGCTTCGGTGCACGACATCGAACACGCCCTGGCGCCGCTGGTCGACGGATCGCTGACCGTCGACGTCCGGGAGCTGCCGCGCGAGGACCGGCAGAAGTCGGCGACCGGCAGCACCCACCTGGTGACTGTGCATGGTGCCGATCGGCTCGGCATCGTCGCCCGGCTCACCGGCGTCGTGGCCGCTGCCGGGGGCAACATCACCGATCTGACCACCCGGTTGGCCGGTGACCTGTACGTTCTGCTGGCCGAGGTCGACCTTGATCCCTCGGCGACCGAGCGGTTGGAGGCGGATTTGGCGGCCGCGGGGGCGGAGCTCGGCGTCGATGTGACGCTGCGCCACCTGGAGCGCGACGAGCTGTGAGCCCCGATCTTCCCGCCCTGCCACTGGGCCGGGTGCTGGACGTCGTCCGCGCACCGGCACCCGTGCTCGCCACCGTCGGCGCGAAGGTCGACCCGGCCGACCCCCGGATGGTTCAGCTCTGCGCGGATCTGGTGGCCACCATGTACGTGTCGCCCGGCTGCGTCGGGCTCGCGGCGCAGCAGGTGGGTGTTGCGGCGCAGGTGTTCTGCGTCGACGTCACCGAGCACCCCAAGACCCGCACCTGCCACGGGCTCATCGTGCTGGTCAATGCCGAGCTGGTGACGTCCTCGAAGAACGAGAAGGGCCGGGAAGGGTGCATGTCCGTGCCCGACCTGACCGGCGACGTCAAGCGGGCGACCCGCGCGACCATCCGCGGTCAGCTGCCGGTGACCGGCGAGGTCGTCGAGATCGAGACCGACGCCTTCGAGGCGCGGGCCCTCCAGCACGAGCTCGACCACTGCCAGGGGCTGCTGTTCCTGGACCGGGTGGCCGGCGCGCACGCCCTGCATGCGCGGAAGGTGTACCTGGAGGCACCGGAACACCCCGAACCGAGCTGAGACCGGGCGAGAAGGAGCAGACACACCCACATCCGGCCGTGCGACGTGTGTCTGCTCCTTTTCGAGGTCGTACCACCGATCGCAGGTCATTAAGATCGCCTCGACCGGGCCCCCGTAGCCCAACCGGCAGAGGCAGGCGGCTTAAACCCGCCCGAGTGTGGGTTCGAGTCCCACCGGGGGCACCAGCCTCAGCGCAGCTCCGTGCGGCGGAGCCCGAGCACCGACACCGTGACCACGACCGCGATCGGCAGCAGCAGACCCCAGGCCAGTCCGGTGTAGCCGACGAAGGCCAGCACGGGGCCGGACAGAGCGCCGCCGAGGGCTCCGGCCAGGTTCATGGCCATGTCGCCACGACCCTGGATCCGGACCCGGTCGGCCACCGGGGCGGCGTCGTTGAGCAACGCTGAACCCGCGACGGTGGAGGCGCTCCAACCCAGACCGAGCAGGATCAGACCGGCGATCACCAGGGCGTGGGTCTCGGCGCCGAGAGCGGTGACCAGCGCGGCGAAGACCAGCATCGCCTGCCCGAGCAGGATGGTGGGGATCCGGCCGAGCTTGTCGGACAGGATCCCGAAGACCGGGGACAGGGCGAACATCCCGGCGATGTGCAGGCTGAGCGTCAGGCCGACCACCGACAGCGTCGCACCGCCGTGCACCAGGTGGACCGGCGTCATCGCCATCAGGGCGACCATCGTCGCGTGGCTCAAGGCGGTGGCCAGAACGGCCAGCCGGACCAGGGACATGTCGCCCTGGACGACCGCGGGTTGGGGATGGCCGAGGATCCCGGCCGTCGACGGCACGTCCAGTCGGAGCTGCTTGGCGACCGTGAGCGGGTCGGGTCGCAGGAACAGCGCGTACGCCAGCGCGGCCAGCAGCTGAGCCGCCACCGCGAACACGAACACGCCGGAGAACGGCGGCAGTCCGAGCGCCCGCCCGACGGTCTCGCCGGGCTCGGCGAGATTGGGGCCGATCACGGCACCGACGGTGGTGGACCAGACCACCAGGGACAGGTCGCGACCGCGAGTCGCCGGAGCAGCGAGGTCGGTGGCCGCGAAGCGCGACTGCAGGGCGGCGGCGGTGGCCGCGCCGGCACCGGCCAGCCCGACGAACAGCACCAGCACCGTGCCCAGAACCATGCCGAGCACGCAGAGCGCGACCCCCGCCGCGGCGATCAGGGCGGCGGTGCTCAGCGAGATCCGGCGACCGCGGCGGTCGGCCAGGCGGGCCAGCGGGATCGCGAGCAGGGCGGCTCCGAGAGTGCTCATGGTCGCGGCCATCCCCGACCAGCTCTGCCCGGCCAGCGCGTTGGCGGCGAGGGCGCCGACGCTGAGCGCGGCCCCGGTGCCCAGACCGCCGAGGATCTGACCGGTGGCGAGGAGGCCGAGCGTCCGGCGACGCAGCCTGCCCAGGTCGACGGTCGGCACGGTCTCGGTAGTCACGATTGCGGAGCGTAGGGGAAGGGGCCGACAGGCGGCAGACCCAGCGGTGCCCGATGGGGAAGGGATCCCGCCATTCGCCGTGCTCGCGGATCTGCGCGGACGGTGCCGCGATGCGTGCTGTGCGGGTGCATGCGAAGCTGTCCGCGACCTGCCTGGGTCTGGCTCTGACGCTGGGCACGCTCTGGTGGAGCGCCGCCTCGACCTACGTCGTGCTGCATGACGACGCTCTCCTGGTCGGCGGGCTGGCCCGGACCCTCGACCAGCCGGCCGTACGAGCTCAGGTGGGGGAGTGGACCGGCGCGGCTTTCGACCAGGCCGCGCGTCTGGCGGATGACGCCGAGCAGACCACAGCGACCCGGCAGGCCGTCCGGCAGCTGCAGGAGGTCATCACCTCCGGCGGTCCGGTCGAGCCACTGATCACCGCCGTGACCGGCGTCGTGGTCGCCACCCGGGACGCCGCCGTCACCCCGCTGCTCACCGCCGCCGGCGCCCGGGTGGCGGCCGTCGCCCTGCCGGTCTCGGTCGTGGCCGGCGTGCTGGCCGTCGGCTTCGGAGCCGTCCAGGTGTTCTTGCTGCCCCGGCGGCGCACCGGCCCCGGCCCGATCGAGTCCGAGTCTTAACCGATTCGTACGTGCGGAACAGCGGGGGCGCAACAGGCGTTGCGTAGACTGTTGGTGGCACCACCGCGGTGCCGGACATCAGGAGGACCTTTACCTATGTTGCGCAGTTCGAACCCGATCCTCTCCAAGCAGGACGCGTTCACACCCGCAGCTCCCCAGCAGCACGGTCAGAACCCGTACGCCCAGCAGCCGTATGCACAGAATCCGTACGGGCAGCAGCCGGTCAGCACCGAACCGCGGATGACGTTCGACGACGTCATCACCAAGACCGCGGTCGTGATGGGTGTGCTCGTCATCTCCGCCGCGCTGGCCTGGATGTTCGTCCCGCCGTCGCTGTACATGCCGGCGCTGATCCTGTCGGGCCTGGTCGGCTTCGGCGTGGTGCTGCTCGTCACGCTCCGCCGGGTGATCTCACCGCCGATGGTCTTCCTGTACGCCGCGATCGAGGGCGTCTTCATCGGCATGTTCAGCAACATCTTCAACGCGATGTACCCGGGCATCGTCGTGCAGGCCGTGATCGGCACCTTCGCCGCGGCCGGTGTGACGTTGGCGGCGTACCGGTTCTTCAACATCAAGGTGACGCCGAAGTTCCAGAAGGTGGTCATCATCGCCACCATCTCCTTCGCGGTGGCCATGTTGATCAACTTCGTCGCGGCGCTGCTCGGCTTCAACCTGGGCCTGCGGGACGGTGGCACCGGCCCGGTCAGCTTCCTGGCCGTCGCCTTCTCGATCCTGGGCTGCGTGCTCGCGGTGCTGAACCTGGTGCTCGACTTCGACTACATCGAGAAGGGTGTGGAGATGGGGGCCCCGGCCAGCGAGTCCTGGCGGGGCGCCTTCGGTCTGACCGTGACCATGGTCTGGCTGTACGTCGAGATCCTGCGACTGCTGTCCTACCTGCGTCGCTGACGCACTCGCTGAACGACACCGCGACCGCCCGTCCCCTTGTGGGGCGGGCGGTCGCGTCGTTCCGGGGAGCGGGCATCGACCCACGCCACTAGGCTCGGCGGCGTGGAGTACGTGACGTCGCTCATCGATCTCGTCGGCAACACCCCGCTCGTCCAGCTGAGGAGGGTCACCGGAGACCTCGAACCGCTGGTGCTGGCCAAGGTGGAGTACCTGAACCCGGGCGGCTCGGTGAAGGACCGGATCGCGGTCAAGATGATCGAGGCGGCCGAGCGGGAGGGCCTGCTGAAGCCCGGCGGCACCATCGTCGAGCCGACCAGCGGCAACACCGGGGTGGGTCTCGCGATCGTCGCTCAAGCACGGGGCTATCACTGCGTCTTCGTCTGCCCCGACAAAGTCAGTGAGGACAAGCGGAACGTGCTGGCCGCGTACGGGGCGCGGGTGGTGGTCTGCCCGACCGCGGTCGAGCCAGATCATCCCGACTCCTACTACTCCGTCTCGGACCGGCTGGTCCGCGAGATCGACGGGGCCTGGAAGCCGGACCAGTACTCGAACCCGAACAACCCGGCCAGTCACTACGAGTCGACCGGCCCGGAGATCTGGCGGCAGACCGAGGGAAAGGTGACTCACTTCGTCGCGGGGATCGGTACCGGCGGCACGATCAGCGGCACCGGCCGCTATCTGAAGGACGTGTCGCAGGGGCGGGTCCAGGTGATCGGCGCCGACCCGTCGGGCTCGGTCTACTCCGGGGGCAGCGGGCGGCCCTACCTGGTGGAGGGGGTCGGTGAGGACTTCTGGCCCGCCAACTACGACCCGAGGGTGTGCGACCAGATCATCGAGGTCTCAGACGCCGACTCCTTCGCCATGACCCGTCGGCTCGCCCGCGAGGAGGGTCTGCTGGTCGGCGGCTCCTGCGGCATGGCCACGGTCGCGGCGCTGAAGGTGGCCGCGCAGGTCGACGACCCGGCGGCGGTGATCGTCGTGCTGCTGCCCGACTCCGGCCGCGGCTACCTCACCAAGGTGTTCAGTGACGACTGGCTCACCCGCTACGGGTTCGGCCCGGCGCACGAGGACGGTGGCCGGACGGTCGGCGACGTGCTGCGGGAGAAGTCCGGTGCCCTCCCGTCCCTGGTGCACACGCACCCGGGCGAGACGATCGCGGAGGCCGTGGCGATCCTGCGCGAGTACGGCGTCTCGCAGATGCCGGTGGTCCGTGCCGAGCCCCCCGTGATGGCGGCCGAGGTGGTCGGCTCGGTCAGTGAGCGCGGCCTGCTCGGTGTGCTGTTCGGTCGCCGCGGTCGACCCGCGGACGCGGTGGAGTCGGTGATGGAGCCCTCGCTGCCGATGCTGGGCGCCTCGGAACCGGTCAGCAAGGCGGTCGAGCTGCTGGTGGACACCGATGCGCTGCTGGTGCTGGACGACGGCAAACCGACCGGAGTGCTGACCCGACAGGACCTGTTGGGCGACGTCGGCTGACCGGCGCCGATCCCGAGTTGTCAGACGCTGTGGTGGCTCGGGCGACCACGGAGGCTGACAACTCGGTGGAGGGGAAGCGTCAGCGGGGGAGCAGCTCGTCCAGGGCCTCCCGCCAGTTGACCGTCCAGGCTCTCGATCGCCAGCTCTCGAGCGGCACCCAGCACGCGTCCGCGGTGGTGCCGCCCACGTCGAGAACCACCGGATCACCCGGCTCGGGGCACGTCGCTCGATAGACCAGCCGGACGGCGTGGAAGTCCTCCACCTGGCCGCTCGGGTTTCGGCCGACCCAGTGGGAGGTCTGGACCGCCTCCAGTGGCCCGAGCTCGACGACCTGAGCGGTCTCCTCGTGGACCTCCCGCACCACGGTCGCACCCGGGTCCTCACCGGGGTCGATGCCGCCCCCCGGCATGCCCCAGCGACCGTCCACCGCGGTCCGTGACGAGTACTGCGTGGCCAGCAGTCCGCGGCGGGACAGCACGATCGCGTACGCGGCGATCCGCTGCCGGGTGATCGGCTCCTCGTCGGCGGAGATCAGGAGTCCGATGTCGCGGCCCGCGGGTCGCTGACTCGGTCGGGTCTCGCCGACGACGGGCCGGACGAGGAACCGGAGGACGAGCTCACCGGCCGCGTCGCGGAAGGCGTCGAGTGGCTGCTCGAGGACGAAGCCGAGGTCGTGCGCGGTCACCGCCGGGTCGCGGCCGTGTGGCAGTGGAACGGTGAACCGCTCGCCGCCCCCCGCATCCACTCCGCGCACATCCATGGCCCCATCTTCACGGGTCGCGGGATCGCCGGCGCCGGACGGGGTCGGTCCGGGGCTGTTCGGTGCTGACCCCGGCGATCGCTCAGCGGCGGGCGGTGACGATCATGAAGCCGCCCGGCAACAAGACCCCGGTGCCGTCGAAGTGGGCTTCGAAGGCCGTGGTCAACGCGGACCGCACCTGATCCCGTACGGCCTCGGGGCGACCCTCGACCAGGCCGCGGATGGGACCCAGGTCCAGGGCGCCCGCGGCCGCTTCCGCGGGCGGCAGCGCGCCGCCGACGTAGATCTGCTTCTCGGTCGGCCGGGTCTCGATCTCCCGCCAGCCCGCCGGAGCCAGCGCGGCGACGACCCGGTCGTGGCTGCCGAGGCTGCACTGGCTGTCGGCGACATCCACGGGCTCGTAGCCCAGGCCGAGCCGGTCCAGCACGCCGGCCGCCGCCACGTACGGGAGGTCGAACAGCGGCACCCGGTCACGGGTCTGCCAGACCGCCGCGACCAGTCGCCCGCCCGGTCGCGTCGCTCGGGCCAGGTTGGCGAAGGCAGCCACGGGATCGGCGAAGAACATCACCCCGAACCGGGAGATCACGGCGTCCTGGCCGGCCTCGCCGAAGTCGTACGTCTGGGCATCGCCCACCAGCCAGGTGATGCCCTCCACGGTGGCAGACGTCCGGGCGGTCTCGATCATCACCGGCGAGAGGTCGGAGCCGATCACCCGGCCGGTGGCGCCGACGGCGCGTGCCGCCGCGGCGGTGGTCGAGCCCGTACCGCAGCCGACGTCCAGCACCGCCTCGCCGGACTGCAGGTCCGCGGCGGCGAACAGCTCGGCACTGACCGGGGCCATCTGCCCCTCCCGCTGCAGCGCGCCGACGATCCACCGACGGACCCGCTCGTCGTCGTTCCACCCCTGCGTGCCAGCCTGCGCCATGGCGCCATTGTCACCGGGACGCGCGAGGCGGGCCGGACTGGCGGTGTCGACAGGTACAGTCCTGCCCTGTGATCGCGGTCCTCGCCTACGTCGTGATGGCGCTGTCCGGCGCCATGGTCGTCTGGGGGCTGGTCACCGCCGCCCTCGACAAACCCCCGGGCCGGGCCCAGCTCCTGTTCGCCGCCGGCGTGGAGGTGGTGACCGTCGTCCAGAGCGTCGTCGGTTTCGTCGCTCTGCTCCAGGGGTTCCGTCCGGTCGAGCTCGCCACCACCGTCGGCTACCTGATCGGCGTCACGGTCTTGATCCCGGTGGCCTGGTTCTGGGCGAACGTGGAGCGGACGCGGTTCTCCGGGGTGGTGCTCGCCGTCGCCGGTCTGTCCGTCGCGGTGATGACGCTGCGGCTGCTGCAGCTCTGGACCCCGGCCGGATGAGCGACCCGGAGCCGGGGAGCCCGAGCACCCGCTCCGGTCCGGGCAAGGTGCTGGTCGCCGTCTACGGAGTCTTCGCGCTGGCCGCCTGCGCGCGCGCCGGGGTGCAGATCGCGACCCGCTTCGACGAGGCGCCGCTGGCCTACCTGCTGTCGGCCTTCGCCGGGGTGATCTACGTGGTGGCGACCATCATGCTCGCCCGTGGCACCCGGACGTCGCGCAGGGTCGCCACGGTGGCGATCGCGGTCGAGCTGATCGGGGTGCTCACCGTCGGCACCCTCAGTGTGCTCGACCCGGAGGCGTTCCCCCGGGCCACCGTCTGGTCGGTCTTCGGCAGCGGGTACGGCTTCATCCCCCTGATCCTGCCGATCCTGGGGTTGTGGTGGCTCTGGGCCACCCGCCCCCGAACCGCGTCCCCGGACGTCAGACGACCAGGTCCTGATAGTCCGCGTGCCGCTTGATCCAGCCGCGGATGAACGGGCAGAGCGGCTTGACCCTCAGACCGCGCGACCGGACGTCATCGAGGGCGTGCCGGGCCAGCTGACTGCCCAGACCCTGGCCCTCGTACGCGTCGTCGATCTCGGTGTGGGTGAACGTGATCACATCCCGCTCCAGCTCGTACGCCGCGAGTCCGGCCCGACGGCCGTCCACGCTGATCTCGTACCGCTCGACCTCGGGGTGGTCGCTCACCTGCACGTCGCTCACGACTCTCCTTCAGTCGTCACTCGCTGCTCACGACGCGCTGGCTGGCTCTGGCTTCCCTCGTCGTTCGCAGACGAAAAGCGTGTCTGCTCACTCCTCGGTCCAGCCAGAGCCGGCGCTCTGTTCACGGTCGCTCGCGACGGTAGCCGGCCAGCAACCGTTCGAACGGCACCAGCTCGTCGTCGAACTCCTCCGCGGCCGGCTCGACGGGTGTCGAGGGGACCGTTCGCGGACGGACGAGCTCGGCCAGCTCGCCGGCGGCCCGGTCGACCCGGTCGGACAGCTGTGCGTCCGATCCCCAGTCCTCCGGCGCCGCGTAGACCGCGGTGGGCACGACCACGGTGCGAAGGTAGCTGAACAGTGGCCGCAGAGCATAGTCGAGCGCCAGCGAGTGGCGGGCGGTGCCACCGGTCGCCCCGATCAGGACGGGCTTGCCGGCCAGCACCTCGGGCTCCAGGACGTCGAAGAACGTCTTGAACAAGCCGGAGTAGGAGCCGGAGAAGATCGGCGACACCACGATCAGCGCGTCGGCCCTCGTGACCCGCTCGATCAGCTGGGCCAACCGGCCCGCGGCGAAGCCCGTGAGCAGGTGATTGGTCAGCTCGCGGGCGTACTCCCGGAGCTCGACGGTCTCGATCTCGACCGTCTGACCCCGGCCCCGGAGAACGCCCGTCGTCGCGACGGCCAGCCGATCGGCCAGCAGCCGTGAAGACGACGGCTGTCGCAGTCCGGCGGTCAGCACCACGACCCGGGTCATCGCAGACTCCCTTCGAGCTCCGGCGCGCGGCCGGTCACGGTGTCGACCACCGGGGTCGTCGCGTTCTGGGCGATCTCGGTGCCGTTCTCGGTCGCCCGTTTGGCGGCGAGCAGGGTGGCGTGCACCGGGGCGTCCGGCACATCGGCCGGCCGCTTGGCGTCCAGCTCACGACGAAGCACCGGCACGACCTCGGAGCCGAGCAGGTCGAGCTGCTCGAGCACCGTCTTCAGCGGCAGTCCGGCGTGGTCGATCAGGAACAGCTGACGCTGGTAGTCACCGAAGTGCTCCCGGAAGGTGAGCGTCTTCTCGATGACCTCTTGCGGGCTGCCGACGGTCAACGGCGTCTGCTCGGTGAACTCCTCCAGCGAGGGCCCGTGACCGTAGACCGGGGCGTTGTCGAAGTAGGGCCGGAACTCACGGACGGCGTCCTGGCTCTTGGGCCGGATGAACGCCTGGCCGCCGAGCCCGACGATGGCCTGGTCGGCGCGACCGTGGCCGTAGTGCTCGTAGCGGCGGCGGTAGAGGTTGATCAGCCGCTGGAAGTGGTAGGTCGGCCAGAAGATGTGGTTGGCGAAGAAGCCGTCTCCGTAGTAGGCCGCTTGCTCGGCGATCTCGGGACTGCGGATCGAGCCGTGCCAGACGAACGGGGGCACGTCGTCCAGCGGACGCGGGGTCGCGGTGAACGACTCCAGCGGCGTCCGGAACTTTCCCTTCCAGTCCACCACGTCCTCCCGCCACAAGCGGTGCAGCAGGTGGTAGTTCTCGATGGCCAGGTCGATGCCGGTGCGGATGTCCTTGCCGAACCAGGGGTAGACCGGACCGGTGTTGCCGCGACCCATCATCAGGTCGACCCGGCCGTCGGCCAGGTGCTGCAGCATGGCGTAGTCCTCGGCGATCTTCACCGGGTCGTTGGTGGTGATCAGCGTGGTCGCGGTGGAGAGCACGATCCGCTCGGTCTGCGCGGCGATGTAGCCGAGCATCGTGGTGGGGGAGGAGGGCACGAAGGGCGGGTTGTGGTGCTCACCGGTCGCGAACACGTCCAGGCCCACCTCCTCGACCTTCTTGGCGATGGACACCATCGCCTTGATCCGCTCGGCCTCGCTCGGCGTGCGGCCGGTGGTCGGGTCGGTCGTGACGTCGCCGACACTGAAGATTCCGAACTGCATGACACCCTCCTCGGGTGGACGATTTACAATTCAACTAACTGCTCGGTACAACGCGGGGATCGGTCGGATATTCCCGAGGGAGGCCAGGGCGGTGACCGGTATACGCTTCTCCGGACTCTCGCGAGCGACCACTCGGCGCGCAGCGAGCAGCGAGGGGAGGAAGACGCCGTGAAATACCGCGACAACGCCCAGCTGGATCCCTCGCAGATGGGCGGCTCCCGCGGCGGCAACGGCGGCAAGATCGCCCTCGGCGGCGGGGCCGGGCTGATCGTGCTGGTGCTGGCGCTGTTCCTCGGCATCAATCCCAACGACGTGCTGGGTGGCGCCTCCGGATCGCCCGCGGAGCCGGAGAGCACCGCCGCGGCCCCGTACCAGCAGTGCACCACCGGCGCGGACATCTCCCGCGACCGTGAGTGCCGCTTCGTGGCGTACACGAACTCCATCCAGGCCTACTGGGCCGGCGCCTACGACGGCTACCGGAAGATCCAGGTGGTTCCGTTCACCGGCCAGGTGTCGACCGCCTGCGGTACGGCGACCTCGGCGGTGGGCCCCTTCTACTGCCCGGGCGACACCACGGTCTACCTGGACACCGGGTTCTT
The DNA here is from genome assembly GCA_036524985.1 of Microlunatus sp. Taxonomy (GTDB): domain Bacteria; phylum Actinomycetota; class Actinomycetes; order Propionibacteriales; family Propionibacteriaceae; genus Microlunatus. The sequence continues at coordinate 15,412 of DATDBH010000154.1, forward strand.
CGACGAGCTGACCAGCAAGCTCGGCGCCCAAGGCGGCGACGCCGCCGAGGCGTACGTGTTCGCGCACGAGTTCGGCCACCACGTCCAGAACCTCACCGGAGTCATGCGGCAGGTTCAGGGGCAGGGCCAGCAGAGCGGTCCGAAGTCGAGCGGCGTACGGCTGGAGCTGCAGGCTGACTGCTACGCGGGGGTCTGGATGAACCACGCCACCAAGGACCCGAACTCACCGATCGAGTCCCTGACCCAGGACGACCTCAACCGAGCCGTCGATGCGGCGGCCGCGGTCGGCGACGACCGGATCCAGGAGCGGATGCAGGGCCAGGTCAACCCGGAGAACTGGACCCACGGGTCGGCCGCCAACCGGCAGAAGTGGCTCAACACCGGATTCAGCTCCGGCGACCCGAACACGTGCGACACGTTCGCGGCCGGCGCCCTCTGAGCCTGAGCGCTCTGATCCCGATCGCTCAGCCCCGGGCGGCGTCCCGAGCGTCGCTCCACCCAGCGCCCGACCGCGAGCACCACCAGACCCAGCAGCGGCAGCACGATGGCGATCCGGCTCGGCCAGGCGTACGACGGCGACAACCGGGCATCCGTCGGGGTTGTTCCGGCGCGCCCGGTGTGGTCGATGCGACCTGAGTCACAGACGGGGTGAGACAGTGAGCCTCACACGTTCTGGTCCGGGCGTCCGGTGCCGCGAGGATCCGGCGCCGAGCCGGGTGACAGGTGAGGAGTGCTGTGAATCTCGAGAAGGTCATCTTCGGCTTCTTCGTGCTGCTGGCCGCGACCTTGAACTTCGGCTTCTTCATCGGCGACATCGGCGCTGTGGACCTGCACAACGTCTTCGAGCTGTTCGCCGCCCTGGTGGTCAGCCTGATCGCCACGGTGCTGAAGTTCGGCGACCGGACCCAGATCGGGGCGGTGCACCTGGCCACCAGCCTGGTCGCGGACCTGCAGCTGGTGGCGGCCTTCGTGGTGTGGGTGTGGGCGACGCAGATCTCGGTCGAGGGGCTGACCACGGCGCACATGGCCAGCGTCGTCTCCCTGTCGGGGGGCGCGCTGCTGGCCAACCTGGTGTCGGTGGTGCTGCTGGTCACCGAGACCGTCACCTTCCACCGCGGCTGATCGGCCCGTGAGCGAAGAGGGCCCTGTGAGCGAAGAGGGCGCCGTGAGCGAAGAGGGCGCCGTGAGTGCCAGGGGCCGGCCGTGAGCAACCCGCTGCTGATCTTCTGGCAGCAGCTGTTCGGGCCCCGTAGGGCCGCGGCGGACGAGGCCGTGTCCCGGGCCCATCTGGAGTTCGCCGACCAGGCCTCAGCCACCATCTTCTTGATCATGCGCCGGATGCGGACCCCGCTGATCGTGCTGATCCTGGTGTTCTCGATCAGCACGGTCGGGTTGGCGCTGATCCCGGGGGTCGGCCCGGACGGTGAGCCGGCCCGGATGACGCTGTTCGACGCCTTCTACTTCATGAGCTACACGGCGACCACGATCGGCTTCGGCGAGCTGCCCTGGCCGTTCACCACCGCTCAGCGGCTCTGGGTGACCTTCTCGATCTACCTGTCGGTGATCGGCTGGGCCTACGCGATCGGGTCGCTGCTTACCCTGCTGCAGGACCACGCCTTCCGGCACGCGGTCGCCCTGCAGCGGTTCACCACCAAGGTGGCCCGGATCCGGGAGCCGTTCCTGCTGCTGGCCGGGTACGGGCGGGCCGGGGAGCTGCTGGTGAAGGCGTTCGACGCGCTGGGCCAGCAGGTGGTGGTGATCGACCAGTCCGGGCAGCGGATCGACGCGCTCGAGCTGCAGTCGTACCACGCCGACATCCCCGGGCTGGCCGCCGATGCCGCCAACCCGCACCACCTCCGGATCGCCGGACTCGGCCATCCGCACTGTGCGGGCGTGCTGGCGCTCACCAACGACGACCACACGAACCTGTCGATCACGATGGCGGCCGCGCTGCTGAGGCCGGAGCTGCCGGTCGTGGCCCGTACGATCTCGCCCTCGATCGGCGAGCGGATGCAGGCCTTCGGCACCCCGGCGGTGGTGAACCCGTTCGACCGGTTCGGCGACCACCTGCGGCTGGCGCTGAACGCTCCCGCCTCCTACCAGCTGCTCACCTGGCTGGAGGCCGGGCCGGGTGCGATGCTGCCGGAGCGGGGCAAGCTGCCCTCACACGGACGCTGGGTGATGTGCGGCTACGGACGCTTCGGTCACGAGCTGACCGCCGACCTGCGGGCGGCGGGACTGGACGTCACGATCATCGACAGCGCAGCCCCGGACAGTGCCGATCAGGGCGTCATCGTCGGCGACGCGTCGGAGGAGAGCGTGCTGGCGCAGGCCGACCTGGCGGGCGCTGTCGGGCTGGTCGCCGGCACCGACGACGACACCACGAACCTCTCCATGCTGGCCAACGCCCGCCGGATGAACCCGAACCTGTTCCTGGCCGCCCGGCAGAACCGGCCGACGAGTGCGGCCCTGTTCGAGGCGATGAAGGTGGACGCCCTGCTGGTGCCCACCGAGGTGGTGGCTCACGAGGTGTACGCCCAGATCAGCACCCCGCTGCTGTGGCGGTTCATCCGCGGCATCGGCGCCGAGGGCGACGCCTGGGCGGACGAGCTGGTCATGAGGCTGCGGCACAACTGCGGGGTCGAGCTGCCGGCCCTGTGGAAGGTCAAGCTGGACCGCGCCCAGGCTCCCGCCCTGGCTCGCCACCTCGCCGACGGAGCGGTCCTGCTCGGCGACCTGCTGCGCAGCCCGGAGGACCGGGACCGCCGGCTGGAGGTCGTGCCGCTCCTGCTGCTCAGGTCCGGGGACGCAATCCTCACCCCGGGCGACGATGCCGTGTTGTGGCCCGACGACGAGCTGTTGTTCGCCGGCGCGAGCGCGCAGCGCCGGGAGCTGGAGAGCTCGATGGTGGTCGACTCGACGGCGGCGTACGTGCTGCTAGACCAGCGGGTGCCGGCCAGCTGGGTCTGGCGGAAGCTGTCCCGGAAGGTCACCGTCGAACGACGGTGACCTCCTCGGGCGACGGGTCAGGGGATCAGTTGCAGGTGACCCCGGTGGCGTGCACCGGGCAGTAGCCGAACGGGTTCTTGTCCAGGTACTGCTGGTGGTAGTCCTCGGCGTAGTAGAAGTCGCCGACGGGGGAGATCTCGGTGGTGATCTGCCGGTAGCCGGCCCGGCTGAACTCCGTCTGGTACTTGTCCCGCACCGCCGTCACCGTGGCCAGCTGCTCCGGGGTGGTGGTGTAGATCGCCGACCGGTACTGGGTGCCGACGTCGTGCCCCTGCCGCATGCCCTGGGTCGGGTCGTGGTTCTCGAAGAACACCTTGAGCAGCTTCTCCAGGTCGGTGCTGGCCGGGTCGTAGCTGACCTTGACGATCTCGGTGTGGCCCGTCTTGGCGCTGCACACCTCCTCGTAGCTCGGGTTCGGCGTGTAGCCGCCCGCGTACCCGACGGCCGTGTTGGTGACACCCGGCGCCTGCCAGTAGAGCTTCTCCGCACCCCAGAAGCAGCCGAGCGCGAGGTAGATGACCTCCGAGCCGGCCGGCACCTGCTGGACCGGGATCCCGAAGATCTCGTGGAAGGTGGGCTCCGCCAGCACGGAGTGGTCCCGACCGCGCAGGGCCCGGGTGGGCTCGACCATCGTGACCTTCTGCTGGGAGAACAACATCGCCTGCTCCTTCTGTTGGGATTGCACCCGGTGCAACAGCACCCGGACGGTAGGTGTTCCCGTGGCCACCCCGCGTACGCTCACCCGCATGACGGATCGCCCAGGTTTCTCCACCCGCGCCATCCATGCCGGCCAGGAGCCGGACCCGACGACCGGAGCGGTCATCCCACCGATCGTGGCCTCGTCGACGTTCGCCCAGGACGGGGTCGGGGGCTTGAGGAACGGGTACGAGTACTCCCGCTCGGCCAACCCGACGCGGACCGCGCTGGAGGAGTGCCTGGCGGCGCTGGAGGGAGGCAGCCGGGGGTTCGCGTTCGCCAGCGGTCTGGCCGCCGAGGACACCCTGATCCGCACGATCGCCAGGCCGGGAGCGCACCTGGTGCTGCCGCACGACGCGTACGGCGGCTCGTTCCGGTTGTTCGCGCGGGCGTACGAGCCGTGGGGTCTGCGCACCGACCCGGTCGACCTCACCGACCTGGCCGCGGTCGAGGCCGCGATCCGGCCGGGGGAAACCGTGGCGGTCTGGGTGGAGACGCCGACCAACCCGCTGATGTCGGTGGCCGACATCGCCGCCATCGCCGAGATCGCGCACGCGCTGGGTGCCCTGGTGATCGTCGACAACACGTTCGCCTCGCCCTACCTGCAGCAGCCGCTGGAGCTGGGGGCGGACGTCGTCATGCACTCCACCACCAAGTACTGCGGCGGGCACTCCGACGTGGTCGGCGGCGCGCTCGTCGTCGCCGACGAGGCGCTGGCCGAGAAGGTCCAGTTCCATCAGAACGCGCTCGGCGCGGTGGCCGGACCGTTCGACGCCTGGCTGGTGCTGCGCGGGCTGAAGACGCTGGCGGTCCGGATGGAGCGGCACAGCGACAACGCCGAGCAGGTGGCGGCCTTCCTGGCCGGGCACGCGGGAGTCAGCGAGGTCTTCTACCCCGGCCTCGAGTCGCACGCGCAGTACGACGTGGCCAAGCGGCAGATGCGGCGCTTCGGCGGGATGGTCTCGTTCCGGGTCCGGGCCGGCGAGCAGGCCGCGGTCGACGCCTGCGGTCGCACCACGGTGTTCACGCTGGCGGAGTCGTTGGGCGGGGTGGAGTCGCTGATCGAGCACCCCGGCCGGATGACCCACGCCTCGGTGGCCGGTACCGCGCTGGAGGTGCCGGGGGACCTGATCCGGCTCAGTGTGGGGCTGGAGGATGTCGATGACCTGATCGCCGATCTGGACCGGGCGCTGGCGGGCTGAGCAGCGGTCGCGACAGGGTCCTTCGTCCCGGACACGAAGGGCCCCTGGACGTTCCGCGGTCCGGCGGGCATCGTGAGGATGGACTGCGACCCCCACCTGTCAGGAAGGACGGACGTCCTCATGTCCACCCTCACCCGCACCGCCGATCCGCGGCCCACCGAACTGCTGTCCGACCCGTCCCGAGCGGTCGTCGCCGCCACCGCGGGCGTCGTGGCCGAGCACGCCGAGCAGATCACCGCCGTGTTCTACCCGAAGATGTTCGCCGAGCGCCCTGAGCTGCTGCGAATCTTCAACCAGGGCAACCAGGCCACCGGGGAGCAGAGTCGCGCCCTGGCGGCCTCGGTGGTCGCGTACGCCGTTCACCTGATCGATCCGTCGGCGCCCTCCTTCGACCACGTGCTGCGCCGGATCGCCTACAAGCACTGCTCGCTCGGCATCCGGCCCGAGCAGTACACGATCGTCGGCCGTCACCTGATCGCCGCGGTCGGCGAGGTCCTCGCAGACGCGGTCACCCCTGCGGTCGCGGCGGCGTGGGACGAGGTCTACTGGCTCTTCGCCGCTCAGCTGATCGCCGCGGAGGCGCGCATCTACGCCGAGACCGGGGTCGATCCGGCGCAGGTGATGCGCCCGTACCGCCTGGTGCGCACGATCGAGGAGACCGCCGATGTGACCTCCTTCGTGCTCGAGCCCGCCGACGGCGAGCCGGTGCCCGAGACCGCTCCGGGTCAGTACGTCTCGGTGTTCGTGGATCTGCCCGACGGGCGCCGGCAGGGTCGCCAGTACACCGTCTCGTCGACCGCGCTGGGCACCCGGCTGCAGATCACGGTCCGTCGGGTCCGCGGCGTCGACGGCGCTCCGGACGGGGCGGTGTCCACCTTCCTGCACGACTCGCTCGCGGTGGGTGACCTGGTCGACGTGAGCGCACCGGCGGGCGACTTCGTGGTCACCGAGGCCGATACGCCGTTGCTGCTGGCCAGCGCCGGTGCCGGCATCACCACCGTGCTGCCGATCGTCGAGCACGTGGCCCGGACCCAACCGGGGCGGACCGTGATCGTCGCGCACGCCGATCGCGCCGCCGCCGATCACGCGCTGCGTGAGACGGTCCAGCACGTCGGCCGGCTGCTCGACGACTTCAGCAGCTACACCTGGTACGAGAAGGTCGCGCCCGGGGACACCCGGTCGAGACCGGGTCTGATGGATCTGTCGGCGATCGAGCTGCCGGCGGACGTCCAGGTGTTCACCTGCGGACCGCTGCCGTTCATGCGGCACATCCGCTCCTCCCTGATCACGCGCGGCGTTCCGGCCGAGCGGATCCGCTACGAGGTGTTCGGACCGGACCTGTGGGCGGCCCAGATCCCGACCTGAGCGGCCCCGAGCAGATCAGGCGGGCAGACGCCAGTCGATCGGCTCGCCACCCTGCCCGACCAGCAGCTCGTCGGCCCGGCTGAACGGCCGCGATCCGAAGAACCCCGAGCGGGCCGACAGCGGCGAGGGGTGCGCCGAGGCCACGTACGGGACGTCGCTCAGCATCGGCACCAGGCCCTGCGCATCGCGACCCCAGAGGATCGCGACCAGCGGGCCGCCGCGCTCGACCAGTGCCTCGATGGCGCGCTGGGTGACCTGCTCCCAGCCCTTGCCGCGGTGCGATCCGGAGCGGCCGGGCGCGACCGTGAGCACGCGGTTGAGCAGCAGCACGCCCTGTTCGAACCACGCGCTCAGGTCGCCGTGCGCCGCCGGCTCGATGCCCAGGTCGGACTGCAGCTCGGCGTAGATGTTGACCAGACTGCGTGGGATCGGCCGCACCGAGGGAGCGACGGAGAACGAGAGGCCGACCGGATGCCCAGGGGTGGGGTACGGGTCCTGTCCCACGATCAGCACGCGGACGTCGGCGAGCGGACGGCTGAACGCGCGCAGCACCAGGTCACCGCTGGGGAGGTAGCCGCGTCCGGCCGCGATCTCGGCGCGCAGGAAGTCGCCGACGCCGGCGACCGTCGGCGCCACCGGCTCCAGGGCGACCGCCCAGTCGGCGGCGACCAGGTCGGCCAGCGGGTGTCGCGTCACGCACCAAACCTCTCACTTGTCAGATTCTGTGGTGGTTCGGGCGACCACGGAGGCTGACAACTCGGGGAGATCGCGGTCACCGCAGCTCCTTCGTCGTCGGATCATCGGCTTCCGGACCGCCGATCCGCTGCTCCCCGACGGGCGTCGGACCCTCACCCGCGGCCGGATCGGTGGACGCTGCTTCGTGGCGGGCCGGGGGCAGCTCGCGCGGCATCCGCAGCGAGTACGTGGCCGCGACCGCGAGCAGCGCAGCCCCGAGCGCGAACGCCCAGCCGTAGGAGAACCGGTCGGCCAGCAGCCCGGCGACGATCGGACCCACGATCGCCCCGGTGTCGGCGCACATCGAGAACACCGCGACCGGTGTGCCGCGCGCGCCACCGGTCGCGTCGCCCACCGAGGCGGCCGGCGCCGTGCCGAGGAAGGCGGCCGCGACGCCGTACGCGCACAGCGCGGCGATCAGCACCGCCATGGTGGACGCGAACGGCACCACCATGATGGAGAGCGCGGCCAGCAGGCCGCCGCCGATCATGGCGGGTCGGCGACCGACGGTGTCCACGAACTTCCCGGCCGGCGCCAGCGCGATGGTCTGAGCGACCGCGGCGCAGGCGAACGCGATGCCGGTCCAGGTCGTGTTGCGGTGCAGCACCTCCACGACCAGCACCGGGATCAGGGCCGACCGGACCCCGAACGAGGTCCAGCCCTGGGCCAGGTTGGTCAGGCAGGCGGCCTGGAAGCGCGGGTCGGCCAGCACGGTGCGCAGCGGCACGGTCTCGGCGTCGGCACCCGCCGTGGGGCCCACCCGGGTCCGGGACAGCAGCAGCAGACCGACCAGGCCGGCGACGGCCAGCGTGCCGGCGTAGAAGAAGAACGGTGCCCGGATCGAGATGAGGGCGAGCAGCCCGCCGATGGCGGGGCCGGTCATCCCGCCGAGCAGGAAGCCGCCCTGGAAGAAGCCCGCGGCCCGGCCCCGCATCTGCGGCGCCACACTCCCCAGCAGCAGGCTCATCGCGGACACCGTGAACATCGCCGAGCCGATACCGCCGATCCCCCGCAGCGCCAGCAGCTGGGCATAGCTCTGCGCGGCTCCGGCGAGCCCGCTGGAGCCGGCGACGATGAAGATGCCGGTCGCCAGCACCGTACGCTCGCCCATCCAGCTGATCAGCCGACCGCAGAACGGGCTGACGGCCAGCCGCATCAGGGCGAACACCGAGATCACCGCGCCGACCTCGGTGTTGCCGACCCCGAAACCGCGGGCGAACACCGGCAGCACCGGCACCAGCACCCCGAAGCCGACGGCCACGCAGAAGGCGATCAGCCCCAGCACCAGCACGTCGCGGGGCAGGGAGGTACGCTCGCGCAGCCGACGACGGACGGCTGCGGTGAAAGGCATCGCCCCAGTGTGCAGGACGACACGAGTCGGCGGCGCCGGCCTCGCTTCGGCCGTACCGTGGAAGCAGCCCGGCCTCGCGCCGGCGAGAAGGAGGAACCGGTGGAGCTGGTCAACAGGCTCCGGAAGCGTTTCAACGCCCGGGAGAGCAAGGTCGCGGCCGAGGAAGCGGCGCAGGAGGCCGCCGACCTGGCGGACGAGACGGCCGCTCGGCAGATCGCACCACGACGAGGCCTGTTCGAGGGTGAACCTCCCGCCGAGGTGCTCCCGGAGGTCCGGGTCACCGCGACCGGCACCGAGTCCGACCAGGGGGTTCCGACCGTGCTGAAGGTCGCGGCCGCCTGGGCGTGGCGGGTCCTCCTGGTGGCCGGTCTCGTCTACTTCGTCGGCTGGATCCTGGGCTTCCTCTCCGAGGTGGTCATCCCGCTGGCTGTGGCCATCCTGCTCGCCGCGGCGCTGAAGCCGGTGGCGAACCAGCTCCACTCGTGGGGACTGGCCAAGGGCCTCGCGTCGGCGCTCACCCTGCTCGGTGGCATCCTGGTGATCGCCGGGGTGCTCACGTTGATCATCAACTCCATCGCCGGTCAGGCCGGTGAGCTGAGCCAGCAGGTGGTGAGCGGCTTCGGGCAGCTGGAGAAGTGGCTGCTCAGCAGCCCGCTACCCATCGACCAGAGCTGGTTCCGACTCGACGAGTGGGGCACGCGGATCCAGCAGTTCCTGATCGACAGCCAGAGCACGATCACCCGGTACGCCGGCGACATCGGCACCAGCATCGGCCACTTCCTCGCGGGCGTCGCCATCTGCCTGTTCTCGCTCTTCTATTTCCTCTACGACGGCCGCGGGATCTTCAGCTTCTTGTTGAATCTGATGCCGCACGGCGCGCAGGCTCGGGCCGACGCCGCCGCCATCCGCGGCTGGCAGTCGCTCTCGGCATACGTCCGGGCGACCGTGCTGGTGGCCGCGGTGGACGCGCTCGGGGTGCTGATCGTGGCGCTGGCGCTGCAGGTGCCGCTCGCGCCCGCCCTCGCCGCCCTGGTGTTCCTGGGCGCGTTCATCCCTCTGGTCGGTGCGTTCGTATCCGGCTTCGTGGCCGTGCTCGTCGCCCTGGTCGCGGTCGGCTGGGTGCAGGCGCTGATCATGCTCGCCGGCATCATCGTGGTGATGCAGGTCGAAGGCCACATCCTGCAGCCGTTCCTGCTCGGTCGCGCCGTCCACCTGCACCCGCTCGCGGTGCTGCTGGCCATCGCCATGGGCATCGTGATCGCCGGCATCGTGGGGGCCCTGCTCGCCGTACCGATCCTGGCTTTCGTCAAGACGGTCGTCCAGGAGCTCTACCGGCAGTCCCACGAGGCGGCGGCTGCGGCTGCTCCACCATCTGAGGAACCTGCGACGATCTGACGGACCCGACCCCGCTGCCACGCTCTCCCGCTCACCCGCACTCGGTCGAGTGGGAGCATTCGGGGGTCTTCATCCCCGACGAAGCCCCCGAGAACCTCCCGCTCGATCGCGCCGGTGGCCCGTGGGGCTGAGTTACAGCGCCGAGCCCTTCTGGTACTGCGACCAGGAGACGTCCCAGTCGGTGTAGCCGTTGCCCTTCTCCAGGCCACGGCTCGATCCGGTGGTGACCACGGGATCGCCGACCTGGACGCGGTTGAACAGCCAGCCCGCGTTGGCGGTGCTCATCCCCACGCAGCCGTGGCTGGCGTTGACCCGTCCGAGGTTGGCCGAGTTCCACGGAGCGGCGTGCAGGAACTCACCCGACCAGGTGATCCGCAGCGCGTACCGGACCTTCAGGTCGTACGCCTCATCCGCTCCGATCATCTCGTTCGTCATCCGGGTGACCGGCAGCTTCTCCATGATCAGCTTGGTCCCGCTGCGGGTGGTCCAGCCGGACTTCCCGGCGCTGATCGGGATGGTCCGCTCCAGGTCGCCGTTGATGTAGACCTTCGCCTTCTTCGTGTCGAGGTCGATCTTGGTGATCAGTGAGCGGCCGACCGTGAACGAGGTGCTGGTGGTGTTCTGGCCGTAGATCCCGTTGCCCGCGTCCAGCCCGTTCAGGTCGGCGGTCGCGGTCACCTTGGTGCCCGGCTTCCAGTAGCTCTTGGGGCGGAAGTGGACCTCCTTGTCGGAGAACCAGCTCCAGCTGCCCTGCTGCTTCGGTGCGCTGGTCACCGACAGGTGCTTCTCGAACTCCTTGCGGTTCTTCACCGGCACGTCGAACGTCAGGACGACCGGCATCCCGACGCCCACCTTGCTGCCCTTCAGCGGCTGCAGCTGGGCGAAGGTCTGCTGCTGCAGGGTCAGCGCCTGGGTGGAGAACGTGGACTTCTCGGTGAGCGTGGTGCCCTCGGGGTTCGTGCCCGTGATGCTCAGGGTGTACGTGGCCGAGGGCTCCAGTCGCTCGCTCGCGGTCCAACCCGTCTTGTCCGCGGCCACGGCTCCGTCGACCGTGCCCTCGATCGCTTTACCCCTGCTGTCCTTGCCCACGTAGCTGAGCTTGACCTTGCCCACGGTCCCGTTGGCGGCCTTGACCGCCACCACGGTGCTGACCTTCACGTTCTTCGCCCCGTCCTTGACACTGGGCGTCAGGACCACGGGATCCGGGGTGGGGGTGCTGCTCGGCGCGGTGCTCGCCGGAGCCGACTCCGCGGGCTGCGATCCCGACGGCTGCGTGGACCCGGCGTCCGACCCGGGCGCGGTCGCGCCGCCGGCCTGGGGGATGGTGCCGCAGCCCGCCAGGGCGAGCGCGGCGACCAGGGCAGTCGCGGGGAGGATCCGTCGTCGGTCGAGCAGGGACATGCGGGGGACCTATCCATCGGGTGAAGACGTCGTACGGGCTCGACGACTCCGGCGGGTTCGTGCAGGTGCGACACAGCAAATGTGCCACGCGCGACGGGCGGACCGTCGCGGCGCGCTCGTTGCTCTATGGTCACAAGTGGGCGACGACGTCACCAAATCTCCGCGTGTCGTCCGAACTGTTGAACG
>DATDBH010000155.1:0-2134 GCA_036524985.1 Microlunatus sp.
GCCTGGCACCTGTTGCTCGACCTCCAGAGCATCAACGTCGCCTCGCTGATCGCGGGCGTGTCGGCCATCGTGATCCTCGTGGCCCTGGCCAGCTCGAGGCTTGCTGCCTACTCGTCGCTGATCGCGCTGGCGGTCCCGACCGTGGCGGTGATCGCCCTCGGCGCGGACACGGTCCAACGCGTGAGCGACGTGGGCGAGATTCCGCGCGGCCTCCCGCTCCCTGCACTCCCCCAGCTCAGCGAGCTCTCCTCCGACGTCATCCTGGGCGCCTGTGCCGTGGCGGCGCTCGTGTTGATCCAGGGGGCGGGAGTCAGCGAGTCCGCCCCGAACCTCGACGGGACGAGGTCGGAGCCGAACCGGGACTTCCTGGCCCAGGGCGTCGGGAACCTGCTCTCCGGCCTCTTCCGCGGACAGCCCGTCGGGGGCTCGGTCGGCCAGACCGCACTGAGCGTCGCGGCCGGCGCACGTGACCGCTGGGCGGCGATCTTCGCCGGCGTCTGGATGGCGATCATCCTGCTGGCGTTCTCGGGCGTCGTGGGCACCGTCGCCATGCCTACGTTGGCAGCGGTGCTGATCGTGGCCGCCATCGGATCCCTGCGCACCGGGCAGGTGCGCGCCATCATGCGGACCTCGCGTGCCTCGCAGATCGCCGTCATCGCGACGTTCGTGGCGACCCTGCTGCTGCCCGTCGCCGCCGCGGTCGGGCTGGGCGTCATCTTCGCCCTGATGATGCAGCTCAACCGCGAGGCTCTCGACCTGCGGATCGTCGAGCTCGTCCCCACGGACACCGGGTCGTTCGTCGAGAAGCCGGCCCCTCAGGCCCTGGAGTCGCGACGAGTCATCCTGCTCGACATCTACGGGAGCCTCTACTACGCGGGCGCGCGCACGCTCCAGGCTCATCTGCCGGATCCCCAGGACGCGGTGGTACCGGCGGTGGTGCTGCGGCTGCGCGGCCGCGCGCTGCTGGGAGCCACGTCGTACGCCGTGCTGTCGGACTACGCAGCCCGGATCGCTGCGGTCGGCGGGCGCTTCTACCTGACCGGGCTCGACCCCGAGGTCCTCGAGCAGGTGCAGCGCAACCGCACCGTCGAGTCCGCGGGCGACGTCCGGCTGTACGTGGCGACGGACGTGATCGGCGAGGCGAGCCTCGAGGCCTACCACCACGCTCAGGAGTGGCTGGCCACCGAGTCCTGACCATCGGGTCGGCCCCGGGCCCGGCGGTGGCGGACGACGAGGAACACCACCGCCAGGACCACCGTGGTCACCAGCCCGGCGATGATGAAGGACGCCAGCGGGTTGTCGTCCAGAGCCACTGCGATCTGGTACGCCAGCACGCAGGTGAAGACACTCCAGAGCGTGCCTCCGATGACGGACCACACGAGGAACCGCCGGTACCGGATGCTCGAGAGCCCCATGCTCGCGTTCACGACGAACCTCATGCCTGGCAGGTAGCGGCCGCCGATGATGAGGAGGGGTGCGCTCGAGTCCAGCAGGTCCAGGGCCTGACGCACCTTGTCGTTCGCCTTGGCCTCCGCGACCCGGCCCTCGAACCGGCGGGAGGACCTGCGGGCCAGCCAGAAGAGGCCGGAGTCCCCGACGATGGCTCCGAGCGCACCCATCACGATGATGGGGCCGAGGTCCAGCTTGCCCTGGGCGGCCATGGTGGACGCGGCGTTGAGCGTCGTCTCCCCGGGGAAGATCGGGATCACCCCGTCCAGGGCGACCAGGAGGAACACCCACAGGTACGACAACCGCGGGTTCTCCGGGTTCTCGATGGAGATGCCGTCGCCGGTGAGCACGTAGACGACCGAGGCCACGGCGCACACCGCCACGACGACGACGGCCGATACCACCAGGGTCTTCCCGCGCGAGGACCAGCTGTGCCAGCGCCGCAGGGGCGTCGTCACGGCAGGCGTTTCGCCCGCGTCATACCGCGAGGCTCACCGGGAAGGTCGCCACCCAGGCCAGGGCGCCGACCAGCACGACCGTGCCTGCGATGGTCGTCACCCAGCGCAGTCGCCGGTTGCTGAGCCGCGTGCTCATCCCCGCGAAGAACAGCACGATGGCGTACAGCACCACGGTGAGCACGTAGTTGCTCGAGCGCTGGATGTCGAGCCGTACCTCGGCGGCCGAG
>DATDBH010000156.1:0-2121 GCA_036524985.1 Microlunatus sp.
TCCAGGTCCCGCTCGGTCAGGGCGAGCCGAAACGCGGTGGTGTCCCCGTAGCCGGCGTCCCCGACGACCACCGGGGGGCGGTGGCCCAGGGCCAGCAGGTCGTCGATCATCTCCAGCGCGAGCTGCCACTTCGGGCGGTGGTGCTGGGTGTCCGGGATCTGGCACCGACGCCGCCGGCGCCGCACCTCGGCGGCTGACTCTTCGGTCGATGCGGACCTATCGTCCCAGCTCACGGGCATGAACAGGCGCCAGTCCAGGGGCGCGGATCGCAGACGGTGGGTGGCTTTCTACTGGGCCGATATGCCTTGTCGGTCACCGCATGCACGCTCACCGCGACCTGGCAGTTCCCGATCTTGCCCAGGGTCCCCGAGTACTGCCGGGCCACACCCGCCGACTCGGTGCCTCCTTGGCCTGAACGGTGTCGTCGACCACCCACGCCTGCGCCTCGATTGCCTGGATCGCCAGCCGAGCCAGCGTCCTGCGCACGGGAACCACGTCCCACGGCGAGTTCGTAATGAACTGCTGCAACCGCTGGTGGTCCACTCCCAGCCGGGCCGCCATCGGCTGCATCGACTTGCGTCGACCGTCCAGCTTCAGCCCCCGCAGATATATCCCCGCAGTGGCCCGCTGATCCGACCGCAGCAACGACGAGAACACCTGCCCGGCAAGGCATCCAGTTCCTCACCCACGGCGGCGAATCCAGCAGCATCCACACCTCAATTCTCCCCGAACAAGGACAATTAACTATGCCTGAGGACACTCCGGTGCTCGATGCGTTGGCCGCGATCATCGCGGGGGGCGAGTTGACGGCCCGGGAGCACATCATCGCCCGCCTGGCCGCGCTGGTCGCGGTGAAAGGCCGTCGACGTGGGGATCACGGTGCAGGACGCGCAGAGCATCCTGATCGCCGTCGCCCCGGTGGTCGGCACTCCCAGGGTGATGGCCGCCGCGGGGAATATCGCCCAGGCGTTGGGGTTGGCGGTGGCGCTCGCCGAGGCCGAATTGGACGACGACGCGTAGCGAAGGCACCAGGTTCGGGCCGGCCGGCCCGAACCTGACTCGCCGTGGCGCCCCTGGCCGCTGGTCGACCGATGAGACCGGTTCGCCGCACAGCGGGCCCGCTGTGCGGGTGGCGTGCTGATCGCGGCGTGTGACGATCGGTGGGGTGGTCTGTCCTTTCGCGTGTCGATGGTGCACGGAGGAGTCGCAACGACTCGCTATGGAGAGCGCCGCGTGTTTCTCTGGTCTGTCGTTGTGTTGCAGCTTCTCCACGTGTAGACCTGCGTCCTGGTAGAGGATCGCAGCGCGACCCGGGTGTCGGGTCGCACGTAAGGAAGCGGCGAGCTCCTGGACTCGGGGGTGAATCCACGAGGGTGCCCGTTCACCGTCTGTCGGCTAAGCCGCGATGACGTTCGTTCCAGAGCCTTGGAAGTGGGACCTGGCCGATATGCGCTGCGTGGAAAGACTCCGACCTGAACGGAGCCTGTCGGGGCGTCCCAATTTCCCATACGTACACACCCTTGGGAAGGCCAGCAGGCATGCCGCGGCGGGGTTAGCATTGACCGCCAGGGCTGAGAGATTTGTCCCGTTCTTACTCGTCGAGGCGTCACCTGGCGGGCTCGCTCCGACGCGTGTCGGGATCCCTTGTCGGCGGGTTGCCGCACGTTTCGGGAGGGACGAAGGATGAGACGGGGCCTGATTTCCGTTCTTGCGTTCGTCGCAGGATCTCTCTTGCTCGCGGCCTGCGTGTCGGACGGCGGTGGACCACCGGAGTCGGCGAACACCTCGCGCGGTCCGATCGAGGTCTGGCTCTCGACCAACCCCGAGGAGGTGGCCTGGGGCGAGCAGGTCGTCGCCTCCTGGAACAGTCAGCACCCGAACGAGCAAGTGACCGCCCAGCAGATCCCTGCCGGAAAGACGTCGGAGGAGGTGATCTATTCCTCCATCGTGGCGGGCAACGCCCCTTGCGTGGTGTTGAACACCGCTCCCTCGGCGGTGCCGCAGTTCCAGCAGGCGGGCGGCCTGGTGGCTCTCGACACCTTTCCTGATGGCGACTCCTACGTCGAGGCGCGGACCGGGAAGGAGATAGCCGACCAGTACCGGTCACCGGATGGGCGCTTC
>DATDBH010000157.1:0-9298 GCA_036524985.1 Microlunatus sp.
GCAGCGACCGTCCGTCGTACGACCGTTCCCGCTCGGATCGTCCCTCGTATGACCGCTCGCGCCCGCAGGAGCGCCGCTTCGACGATCGTCCGCGCTACGACCGCCCCGATCGGGCCGACCGGAGTCGCGGCGAGTCCGCACCCGAGTCGGACCAGATGAGCTGGGAGGCTCCATCGCAGGACGTGTCGACCGCTTCGACCACCGCGCTGCCGACCTCCGGTGGCTTCGCCGAGCTCGGCGTGCCCAAGGCACTCGTCTCGGCGCTGCACGCCGGCGGCATCACCCAGCCGTTCCCGATCCAGGCCGCGACCATCCCCGACGCCCTCGCCGGCCGCGACGTGCTGGGCCGCGGGCAGACCGGGTCGGGCAAGACGCTCGGTTTCGGGCTGCCGATGATCACCAACCTGTCCGGTTCGAACGCACCCTCGGGCTGCGCCCGGGCGCTGGTGCTTGTGCCGACCCGCGAGCTCGCGCTCCAGGTCGCCGACGTGTTGGCCCCGCTCGCCCGTCTCCAGGGGCTCAGCCTGACCCTGGTGGCTGGCGGCATGCCGTACGGTCCGCAGCTCAAGGCGTTCGAGCGAGGCGTCGACATCGTTGTCGCCACGCCCGGCCGCCTGATCGACCTGATGGATCAGGGTGCTGCCGATCTGACCCGCGTCGAGGTCGTCGTGCTGGACGAGGCCGACCACATGGCCGACCTCGGCTTCATGCCCGCCGTGACCCAGATCCTCGACACCGTCCCGGCCGGTGGGCAGCGGCTGCTGTTCTCCGCCACCCTGGACGGCGCCGTGAACCGACTGGTCAAGCGCTACCTGTCCGACCCGGTCACCCACGAGGTCGACTCGGCCCAGGCCAGTGTCGGCTCGATGGAGCACCACGTGCTCCTCGTCCGGCCCTCGGACAAGGCCACCGTGACCGCCGAGATCGCCGGACGGAACGGCCGTACGGTCATCTTCGTCCGCACCCAGCTCGGTGCCAACCGGGTCGCCGAGCAGCTCCGTGAGGCGGGCGTGCTCGCCGGTGCGCTGCACGGTGGGCTCACCCAGGGGGCGCGGGCCCGGATGCTCGGTGCGTTCAAGGACGGGCGTCTGCCCGTGCTGGTCGCCACCGACGTCGCGGCCCGCGGGATCCACGTCGATGAGATCGGTCTGGTCCTCCAGGTCGACCCGCCGGCCGGTCCCAAGGACTACCTGCACCGTGCCGGTCGTACGGCTCGGGCGGGTGAGACCGGGGTTGTCGTCACCCTGGCCCTGCCGCACCAGCGTCGTGAGGTCGAGCGCCTCACCCGCCAGGCCGGTGTCCAGACCGTGCCGCTGAGCGCGGAGCCGGGCGACTCGCTCGTCGTCGCCGCCACCGGCTCCCGGGTCCCCAGCGGCCCGGCAGTCTCCCAGCTGGAGTTCGACAAGCTCGTCGCTCCGCCGGCTCGGGCCGCCAACCGTCACCCCGGACAGGGCAACCGCGGCCGCGGGAACTTCCGTGGCGGCTCCGCCGGTCGCCGCCCGCGCAACTGAGGCACCCCACCCCACCCCTCGCTGACGCCCCCTTCACTCGCTGCCGCACCCTCCGCAGAGGGGCGTCGGTGAGCGACAGGGGGCGTCGACGGTCTTCGGGGGAGTGTCGGCGGCCTCGGCTAGCGTCGCCGACCATGGAGCAGCGACTGAGTCTGGTGACGTTGGGCGTGGCCGACCTGGAACGGGCCACCCGGTTCTACGAGACGCTGGGGTGGCACCCGAACCGCGACGCCGACGGTGTCACGTTCTTCCAGACCGGCGGCCTGGTCGTCGCTCTCTGGGCCCGAGCCGAGCTGGCTGTGGATTCGGCGGTGGTCGACTCCGGCGGCTGGGGCGGGGTCACCCTGGCGCAGAACGTCCGAGCGCCCGCGGAGGTCGACGACATCCTGGCCGCCGCCGAGCGGGCCGGTGCCACCATCGGGCGTCCCGGGGCGGCCACCTTCTGGGGCGGCTACTCCGGGATCTTCCTCGATCCGGACGGTCATCCCTGGGAGATCGCGCACAACCCGTTCTGGGTGATCACCGACGACGGCCGCACGCTCCTCGATCCGGAGTGACCGCGCCGTACGCAGAGCAGACGCCGGCCACGACCGGCGCCGAGGCCGACTAGCCTTCCGTCGGTGAACATCTCCGTGGCCGACCTCGTGGTGTCGGTGGCGACCGCCGCCGATGCGCCGGGCATGGTCGACGTGATCCACGCCGCGTTCGGTGCCCGCCCTCCCCTCGATCCGCCGTCGACCGCGAACGCGGAGACGCCGGCCTCCATCGAGGCCCAGCTGGCCGCCGGTGGTGGCATCTACGCGACCGTCGACGGTGAGCCCGCCGGAGCGATCCTGCTGCACCCGGTCGCCGATCGCCCCGGGCTGGTCAGCTGGCACCGGGTGTCGGTCCACCCGTCCTTTCAGCGGCACGGGATCGCCACCGCGATGGTCGACGCGGCCCTCGACTACGCCGCCGAGCTGGGGTTCGGTCAAGCCGAGCTGTTCGCCCGCGAGGAGATCACCGAGCTGATCGCCTTCTGGCAGCACCGCGGTTTCGTCGTCGACCGACCGGAGCGCAACGGCGTCGTGCTCGCGCGGACGCTGCCGCTGGCCGTCGACGTCCCCACCGCCGAGCAGATGCAGGATCTGGGAGTCCGGCTCGCCGGGGTGCTCCAGGCCGGTGATCTGGTGATCGCCAGTGGCGACCTCGGGGCCGGCAAGACCACCCTGACCCAGGGCATCGGTCGCGGCCTCGACACCGAGGGAGCGGTGATCTCCCCGACCTTCGTGCTCTCCCGCATCCATCCCTCGCGGTCGCAGCGTCCCGGCCTCGTGCACGTCGACGCCTACCGCCTCACCGGTGCCGACGAGCTGGATGACCTCGATCTCGACGCCACCGCCGGCGATCACATCACCGTGGTCGAGTGGGGTGCGGGGCTCGCCGAGGGCCTCGCCGACCACCGGCTGGAGATCGACATCCGCCGGTCGGCGTATCCGAGCGGCGGCGTCGAGCACCCGGACAGCCGCCTGGTGATCATCCGCCCGGTGGGCCGGCGTTGGTCCGATGTCGACCTGCGCGTCCTGCAGTCCGGGAGGGACCGTGACTGAACCCGCCGGCCGTGCGGTCGTGCTCGGCGTCGACACCGCCACCGTCGTCTGCGTCGGGTTGGCGATCGACGGTGAGGCCGTGGCCGCCGCCCAGGTCGACGACCGGATGGCTCACGCCGAACAGCTCACCCCTCTCATCCGCCGGGTCTGCGCCGACGCGGGGGTCGCGCCGACCGAGCTGACGACCGTGGTCGTCGGGCTCGGCCCCGGGCCGTACACGGGTCTGCGGGTCGGCATCGTCACCGCCCGGGTGCTGGCCGAGATCGCCGGCGCTCGTCTGCACGGCATCTGCTCGCTCGACGTGATCGCAGCCCAGTTCGCCGGCTCGCACCCCGCTGGGGAGTTCGTGGTCGCCACCGACGCCCGGCGCAAGGAGGTCTACTGGGCCCGGTACGCCGTCGACGGTCTCCGGCTCGAAGGGCCGTTCGTGAACGCGGCGCACGAGGTGCCGCGGCTGCCCACCGTCGGTCCGGGCACGCTGCTCTATCCGGAGCGGTTGATGGTCGTCGACGGGCCGTCGACCCTCGATCCCGCCACGGTGGCGGTCGCCGGCCCCCGACTGGCCGATGCCGGGGTCGAGCCCCTCTACCTGCGTCGACCCGACGCGGCCGAGCCCGGTCGACGCAAGTCGGTGCTGATCCGCGGAGCGAGGCGATGAGCAGCGCCGGGTCCAGGATGAGCATCGCGGCGACCCGCCGCGACGACCTGCCCCAGGTGTTGGGATTGGAGCGCAGCGGCTTCGCACCAGCCGAGCAGTGGAGCGAGCGCAGCTGGTTGGGCGAGGTCCTCGGCGACGGCCGGACAACCCTGCTGGCCCGGATGCACGTCCCGGTCGGGGTCATCGCCCTGCAGACGGTGGGCGACGTCGCGGACCTGCACCGACTGGTCGTCTCCCCACGCCACCGACGCCAGGGCATCGGCGCCGCCCTGGTCGCCGCCGGTCTCGAGGCGGTCCGGTACGCGGGCGCCCGCACCGTGATGCTCGAGGTCGCGTACGACAACGACCCGGCCATCGCTCTCTACCAGGGCCTCGGGTTCGAGCAGCTCACCGCGCGCGACGACTACTACGGTCCGGGGCGGCACGCGTTGATCCTCAAGCTGTACGACCTGTCGAGCTGGACACCACCGGCGGGCCACGCGCCCGAGGCGAACGAGGAGGCGCCGTGACCGGCCCGCTGATCCTTGGCATCGAGTCCTCCTGCGACGAGACCGGTGTAGGCGTCGTCCGCGGCACGCAGCTGTTGGCCAACGAGGTCGCCTCCAGCGTCGCCGAGCACGTCCGCTTCGGCGGCGTGGTGCCGGAGGTGGCCAGCCGAGCCCACCTGGAGGCGCTGCTGCCGACGCTGCGCCGGGCTCAGCAGGCGGCCGACATCGATCTCTCCGAGATCGACGGCATCGCCGTCACCGCCGGTCCCGGACTGATGGGCGCCCTCGTCGTCGGTCTGGCGGCGGCCAAGGCGTTGGCGTACGCGCTGGACAAGCCGCTCTACGGGGTCAATCACCTGGCCGGCCACGTCGCCGTCGACCTGGTCGAGCACGGTCCGCTGCCCCAACCGTGCCTGGCCCTGCTGGTCTCCGGCGGACACACCTCGCTGTTGCAGGTCGACGACGTGGCCCACTCGATCACCGAGCTCGGCAGCACCATCGACGACGCCGCAGGGGAGGCGTACGACAAGGTGGCGCGGCTGCTGGCGCTGCCCTATCCCGGTGGGCCGCACATCGACCGGGCCGCCGCCGACGGCGATCCCACGGCGATCGCCTTCCCTCGGGGGTTGACCGGGCGCCGTGACCTGGAACGGCACCGCTTCGACTTCTCCTTCTCCGGGCTCAAGACCGCCGTCGCCCGGTACGTGGAGACGGCGGAAGCCGAGGGTCGTGAGGTCGCGACCGTCGACGTCGCCGCCAGCTTCCAGGAGGCCGTCTGCGACGTGCTCAGCGCCAAGGCGATCGATGCTTGCGCGGCCACCGGGGCGACCGACCTGCTGATCGGCGGCGGCGTCGCCGCCAACCGCCGACTGCGCGAGCTGCTGAGCGAGCGGGCCGCCTCCGCCGGGATCCGTCTCCGGACGCCGCGACCAGCGCTCTGCACCGACAACGGCGCCATGATCGCGGCCCTCGGAGCCGCGGTGGTCACCGCGGGTACGCCACCGTCGCCACTGGACATCGGTGCGGACTCGCGGCTTCCGGTCGGTCGCATCTGCTTGTGACCCGACCGGAGATCCACCCGCTGACCACCTCGGTCGGCGCCGAGGCGCTGCGAGCGGCGGCGTCGCAACCCGATCCGGACAGCCTGGCCGCCGCCACCGCGCTGCGGTCCCGGTTCGCACCGGAGGTGGCGGCGGCGGCCCTGACCCAGATCGGCTTCCGGCGATCGGCTCGATCGAAGCTGGGGGAGCGAGCCGACGGGATGCTGTTCACCCGAGCCGGCTTGGAGCAGGCCAGCCGAGCGGCGGTCGCGGCTCACCACGCCGCGCGCTTCGCCGCGGCGGGGGCCCATCGGGTGGTCGATCTGGGCTGCGGCATCGGAGCGGATGCGCTGGCCCTGCTGGATGCCGGGTTGGAGGTCGTCGCGGTGGAGGCCGACCCCGAGACGGCGTCCATCGCGCAGGCCAATCTCGGCGACCGGGCCGAGGTGCTGATCGGCGACGCGGTCGAACTGGCTCCCTCCGTGCTCGGTCCGGGGGTCGCGGCGTTCGCCGACCCGGCCCGGCGGACCGGCCGGGGTCGGAGCTGGCGCATCGAGGATCTGAGCCCGCCGTGGTCGTTCGTCGAGACGTTGCTGGCCGGCGACCGGGTGGCCGGGGTGAAGCTCGGCCCGGGCCTGCCACACCGGGTGATCCCGGACGGGGTGGAAGCGGAGTGGGTGAGCGAGCACGGCGACACGGTCGAGGTCGGGCTGTGGGCCGGAGCGGGGTCTCGGACCGACGGCCGGGTGGCACTGCTGCTGCCGACAGATCGGATGATCGTCGACCCGACCGCTCCCGTGCTGACGGCCGGACCGGTCGGCCAGGTGCTCTACGAGCCGGCCGGCGCGGTGATCCGGGCGGGCGGGGTCGCCCAGCTGGGCGCCGACCTGAACGCCCGACTGCTGCACCCCGACATCGCCTACCTGACGGCCGACGTCGCGCGTTCAACGCCGTACGCGACGGCCTTCGAGGTGCTGGACGTGCGTCCTTACACGGAGCAGGGGCTGCGCCACTGGGCCCGTGACCAGGGCATCGGCACCTTGGAGATCAAGAAGCGCGGTCTGGACCTGGACCCTGCCGTGCTGCGGCGTCGGCTGCGACTCCGTGGGTCGGCCGCAGCCACGGTGATCCTGGCCCGCACCCCCGCCGGCGCGGCCATGCTGGTGGTCCGGCGGCTGGCTCCGCCCACAAGGTGAAGGATCCGGGCCGACTGCGCGCCGGCTCCTTCACAGAGTGCGGATGGGCGGATCAGTAGTCTCGGCCCATGGCCACGGACGAGACGCCAGCCTGGGGAGCCGAGCGGCGTCGGGAGATCACCTGGCACGACCCTGCGGTCGGGGCCGGCGCGGGCCGCGCGCTGGCCGGCCGTGACTACCTGACCGCCATGCTCGAGGGGCGGCTGCCACCTCCGCCGATCGCGCAGACGCTGGGGTTCACCCTCACCCGGATCGCCGACGGGGAGGCGTGGTTCACCTGCGAGCCGCACGAGGCGCACTACAACCCGATCGGGCTGGTGCACGGCGGCCTGGTCTGTACGTTGCTGGACTCCGCGCTCGGCTGCGCCGTGCACACCCAGCTGCCGGCCGGGGTCGGCTACACCTCGATCGAGATCAAGGTGAGCTACCTGCGGGCTGTGACTCCGGCCAGCGGGATGCTGACCGCGCACGGGCGAGTCACCAAGCCCGGCCGGCGGGTGGCGTTCGTGGACGGCGAGGTACGTGACACGTCCGGGGCGATCGTGGCGACGGCCAGCGGCAGCTGTCTGATCATCGGGCTCCCGTGACCGATGTGCTGCTGGTCATGCTCTACGTGGCCGCAGGGATCGCGGCGGCCTGGGATGCGCGCCGCAAAGGCTACGACGACCGGCTGTTCCTGGTGCTGGGCATCATCCTCGGGCCCATCCTGTTGATCATCATGTGGTTGCTCAAGCCGAAGCCCCTGGCCGTCGGCACGCCGGTCCGGCCGGCCGCGCCGATCGCCCTGGACGACGGCCGCAAGATCCCGCCCTCGCACGTCTCGGTGATCCGGGCCACCTCGGTGATCGACAACACGCTGGTCTGCGAGATCACCGCTCCCGACGCCAGTCGCCACTGGGTGGCCCAGGAGGCGCTCACCCGGGTACGCCACCGCGGGTGACCGACATCGCGGGTGCTGCAGCACCCGCGAAGTGGTGGGTGCGGAGCCGGCGGGGTTCCCAGCCACCCACCTCTGCGTTTACGGTGTCAACTCGGCAGCACCCAAAGGAGGCGTGCGCATGTCCAGTGACACCTCGATCGACCAGACCCTCGACATCGACCCGGCGGAGACCGGGTTCACACTCCGCACCAAGCACCTGGGTCCACCCAAGGTCGCCGATCTCCCGGAGCCACCGTCCGGGTGGCTGAAGATCATCGGTCCCGGCATCGTGGGGGCCGGCGTCGGGCTCGCTTCCGGCGAGTTCATCCTGTGGCCCTACATCGCGAGCCAGGTCGGGCTGGTCTTCCTCTGGGGTGCCGTCGTCGGCGTGATGACCCAGTGGTTCCTCAACATGGAGATCGAGCGCTACACGCTGGCCACGGGGGAGACCGCGCTCACCGGGTTCAACCGGCTCGGACGACACTGGGGTCTGGTCTTCGCCATCATGGCCTACTTCGCCAACCTCTGGCCGGGGTGGGCCACCAGCTCGGCGGCGATGCTGTCCTACATCTTCGGCGGCTCGCCGCGGTGGATCGCCATCGCCATCCTCGTCGTGGTCGCCCTGATCCTCACCCTGGCCCCGCGCGTCTACGTGGCCCTCGAACGCCTGATCACACTCAAGGTGATCCTGATCGGCGGCTTCTTCATCGTCGCGCTCGCCCTGGTGGTGAAGGGTGACACCTGGGCCGAGCTGCCGCAGGCGGTGATGAGCTTCGGACAGTTCCCGGCCGAGCTGGGCTTCGCCCTGATGATGGGCGCCATCGCCTACGCGGGGGCCGGCGGCGGGCAGAATCTGTGCCAGAGCAACTGGATCCGGGACAAGGGCTTCGGCATGGGCATCCACGTGCCCAGCCTGGTCTCACCCATCACCGGCGAGAAGCGCGCCGCCCGGTTCGTCGGGGCGTACGTCTTCCCCGACACCGAGGAGAACCGGGACCGTTGGCGGCGGTGGTGGAAGTTCGCCAACGTGGAGCAGCTGGCGACATTCGTCCTCATCACGATCCTCACCATCACCGCGACCTCGCTGCTGGCCCGCGCCACGCTGTACGGCCGCGACGACGTGGCCAACGACATCAGCTTCCTGCAGACGGAGGGTCAGGTGCTGGCCGAGACGGTGGGGAGCTGGTTCGCCGTGCTCTTCTGGGCCATCGGTGCGTTCTCGCTGTTCGCGGCCGCCGTCGGCATCGTCGACTACACCACCCGGCTGATGGCGGACGTGTTGAAGTCGACCTATCTGCGGGACCGGGAGATCACCGAGAGCCGGCTGTACACCTACCTGGTGCTGGCCATCGTCGGGATCGGGATCGCGATCCTGCTGGCCGGGCTGGACCAGCCGCTGGTGCTGCTCGTCATCTCCGGCTGCACGGCAGGGGTGATGATGTTCATGTACTCGATCCTGCTGCTGGTGATGAACCGCACCGCCCTGCCGGCTGCCATCAAGGTCCGCAGCTACCGGGTCGCTGCCCTGATCTGGTCGACCCTGTTCTTCGGCTTCATGGCGGCCCTGGCTCTCAACGAGCAGATCCGCAAGCTCTTCTGAGGTGAACGAGTGGATCAGCAAGCTCTTCGGGGCTTCACAGCCAGGTGCTGGCACTCCCTAGAGGTGAGTGCTAATGTCGGTTTGGCACTCTCCCCTGGAGTGTGCCAACCGGTCGAGGCGGCACCCGCGACGACGCACCGACCACCGTACTCGTACACACACGCACTCCAACTGAAAGGGGTTTGAACGTGTCCACCACGATCAAGCCGCTCGAGGATCGCATCCTCGTCCAGCCGCTCGAGGCCGAGCAGACCACCAAGTCCGGCCTGGTCATCCCCGACACCGCCAAGGAGAAGC
>DATDBH010000158.1:0-56677 GCA_036524985.1 Microlunatus sp.
CGACCACATCCCTGAATGGCACATCGCCGTCGCCGGCTTGGCCGACCTCTGCGTCTGGCTCGGCGACGCAGCCTCTGCGGCGCAGCTCTACCGGCAGCTCGCCCCCTGCGCTGGACTTCAGGCCATGCTCGCTCATACACCGCACGAGGGACCCGTCGCCCTGCACCTCGGCCGGCTGGCCGACCTGATGGGCGACCGCGGCAGCGGTCTCGCACACTTGCTCGACGCCCTGCGCTCGAGTGAGCAGATGAACGCGCAGCCATCTGTCGCCTACTGCCTCGCAGCCCTGGCCCAGCACCACGGCTACCAGACCGCCGAGGGCGCCACGTATGCGCAGCGTGCGGTACAGATCGCGCGCAGATTGCGGATGGACCCGCTCGCAACGGAGATCGCCGAGAGACAGCGCGCCGAGTGCCGGACACAGCCGCGGCTGACCAGACGCGAGCTCGAGATCGCCGGCCTCGTGGCGGAAGGTCACAGCAACGCGACCATCGCGAAGTCACTCACCCTCTCGGAGCGCACCGTCGAATCACACGTCAGCCACATCCTGCAGAAGCTGGGACAGAGCTCACGTCTGGGTATCGCACTCTGGCACCAGCGGACCACGTCGTGAGGAATGCTCGTTCCCAGGATGCCGGTCGCGAACCCGACGCCTCGACAGGTCAGAAGATCGGTTGGGTGAGCTCGTCGAGGTCCTCCCGGGTCGTCGCGCCCGGCAGCTGCACGATGAACTCGGCCCCGCCCTGCGCCGATCGCCCGGCGGTGATCCAGCCGCCGTGGCGCTGCACCGTCTGGGCCACGATGGACAGCCCCAGCCCGGTGCCCGGGGTGTTGCGGGCCGTGTCGGCGCGGTAGAAGCGATCGAAGATGTGCGGCAGGTCGGCGTCGGCGATACCGGGGCCCTGGTCGGCCACGCGCAGCCGGTCTCCCTCCAGGTAGATCCGTACGATGCCGTCGGGGGGACTCCACTTCACCGCGTTGTCCAGCAGGTTGGTGATGGCTCGCTCCAGATCGTCGGACTCACCCATCACGTAGAGCGGGCTCAGCTCGACGTCGAACTCCACGCCCTTGGGCGCCCGTCGACGGGCGCGTTCCAGGGCGGCGGTGATGACGTCCCGCAAGTCGATCGGCTCCGGCGCGGCAGCGACCTGGTCGTCGCGGGCCAGTGAGACCAGGTCCTTGATCAACGCCGTGAACTCGGCGAGCTGGGCGTTGACGTCGCCGAAGATGTCTCGACGATCGGACGCTGTCAACATGTTCGAGGTGGCATCCAGCGACAACAGCTCGATGTTGGTGCGCAGGCTGGTCAGCGGGGTCCGCAGCTCGTGGCCGGCATCGGCGATGAGCCTCTGCTGCCGTTCGCGGGAGGAACCGAGCGAGGCCAGCATCCGGTTGAACGAGTCGGCCAACCGGGCCACGTCTCCGCTGCCGCTCACCAGGATCGGGGTGAGGTCGTCGGTCTGGGCGACGTACTCCACCGCGGCAGTCAGCTGGCGTACGGGTCGCAGCCCCGAGCGAGCCACCGCCGTCCCCGCCGCGCCGGCCAGGACGACGCCGGTCGCGCCGAACAGCACGAGCACGATCCACAGCGAGCTGAGGATGTCGTTGGTGACGTTCAGCGGACGGCCGAGGACCAACGCGTAGTTGTCGAGGCCCTCGAGTGGCACGGCCACCATCCGGTAGGGACGACCGTCGGTGGCGACGCCCGAGCGGGCCGACACACCGTTGTGGAGCCGGGCGACGGCAAGCTCCTCGTCGCCCACCTGCAGATGCACCTGCTCACCCTGGACGAAGAACACCTGACCATCGGCCCGGACCACGGCGACGCTGAAGTTGCCGGCCTCCAACGTGAACTCGGTCAGCCCGCCGATGTTGCGGATGTTCCGGGCGACCGGGCTGGCCAGGGCTTCCGCCACCTCGGTCAGCTCGCTGTCGAGGCTGCGATAGAGGGCGAGCCGGAGCGTGAAGTAGCCGGCCATGCCGGTCACCGCGACCGCCACCGCGACGGCGAAGCTGGTGAGCAGGGCGACCCGTCGCTGCAGCGGAAACCTGGTCAGCTTCTCCCGCAGCCGGACCCGCCAGGCGCGGAGCAGGGCGGCCGGCCGGATCACCAGTCCGCCTCGGCGCCGGGCAGAGCCTCAGGTCCGAAGATCGGGAAGATCACGGGGGCGTCTCGCGGAGGACGTACCCGACCCCGCGCACGGTGTGCAGCAGTCGGGGTTCGCCGTCGGCCTCGGTCTTGCGCCGCAGGTAGCCGATGTAGACCTCGAGCGAGTTGGCCGTGGTCGGGAAGTCGAAGCCCCACACCTCGTTCAGCAGCCAGGAGCGCTCCAGCACCCGCCGCGGATGGTGCATGAACGCCTCGAGGAGGGCGAACTCGGTCCGCGTCAGGTTGATCGCCCGGGTGCCGCGCAGCACCTCGCGGGTCTGGGTGTTCAGCACCAGGTCGGAGAACGTGAGGGCCTGGGTCGACGGATCGTTGGAGTCGGCCGTGGTCCCGGCGCGCCGCACCAGGGCCCGAAGCCGGGCCAGCAGCTCGTCCAGCGCGAACGGCTTGGCCATGTAGTCGTCACCACCGGCGTCCAGGCCGTCCACCCGGTCGTTGACCGCGTCGCGCGCGGTGAGCACCAGGATCGGCACATCGTTGCCCGCCGCCCGGAGCATCCGGGTGGCCTCCAGCCCGTCCAGCCGCGGCATCATCACGTCCATGATCACCGCGTCCGGTCGGTTGGCGGCCAGCCGGGCCAGCGCCTGCAGCCCGTCCTCGGCGGTGCTGACTTCGTACCCGTTGTACTGCAGCGAACGCTGCAACGAGTCACGGACGGCTTGATCATCGTCGACGACCAGGATCTGCATGGGCGTCAGCCTAGTCGGGCGCGCTGAGCTTCCTCAGTCGTCCTGACTGAGGACGAAGTCAGCCATACCCGGGACGGTGAAGGCGACGAGGCCTCTCTCGGGTGCATAGACGAGCCCCTTCTTCAAAAAGCTCCTGTCGTGCCACTGACAGGTCAGACGTGCTTGAGGGTGAAGGGATCGAAGAACTCTCAGCCCTCACCGAGTGGGTTGGCGACCGGATCAACGTGTCAGACTCTATGAACTCGTATATGGAAAAAGCTGATTCACCTTGACTCTTTCTGATACGGCGGTCGTCCCAGGCGTTCCACCCGCGCCGCACACCGGAATTCAGCCGTCGACAGGCCGGGTGATCGCGGCCAGCAGGCCGCCGATCAGGGAGGGATCGGCCCGGGTCTCGTCGAACAACCCAAGGGTCTGCAGGTGGTTGTGGGTGGCGATCAACAGCTGGACGGCGACCTCGAGCGGCACCGTCAGCGCGATCCGCGCATGCGTCAGAGCGTCACCGATGAGCGCGGCCACCTGCACGTTGCAGGCGTCGACGAAGCCCAGGTACGGCTGCCGCAGCTCGGGGTCGCGGGCCGCGTGCAGCATCAGGGCCCGGTCGGTGATGACGTCTCGGTGGTCCGTGCCGAGGGCGGCGCCGGAACCGGTCAACGCGGACAGGGCGATGGCCACCAGCTCCTCGGGGTCCCGGTCGCCGGCGTCCTTCATCGTGGCGATCGCCTGCTGGGCGGCGGCGAACTGGAACGCGATGCTCTGCTCGATGATCGCCAGCACCAGGTCGGAGCGATCGGCGAAGTTGGAGTAGAAGGCGCCCCGGGTGAAGCCGGCCCGCTCGCAGATCACCTCGACGCTCGCGCCCTCAACCCCGTGCTCGGCGAAGACGGCACGGGCCGCGGTCATCAGCCGCTGCCGGGTCTGGGCGCGGCGGGCGGTGATGGGTGCCTCGGTGCCCGCGTCGATGCTCACGTGATCCCGCTCTCAGGGTCTGGGGTCGTCGTCTCGATACAGTACTGTATCGGATACAGGTCTGTATTCAATTCGTCCGGAGGGCGGTTCCACCGCGTGTCTTCCTATCTGTACGCCCTCGGGCGGGCGGCCTATCGGCGGCGTGTCCGCGTGCTGCTGATCTGGCTGGCGGTGCTCGTGGTCGCTCTCGCGGCGGCCGGGGCGCTGGGTGGGAAGTTCGACGAGAAGTTCACCGTGCCGGGGACCGAGTCCCAGGCGGCGCTGGACTCGCTCAACCGGACCTTCCCGCAAGCCGGCGGGGTCACCGCACAGGTCGTCGTCGTCCTGCCGGAGGGCGAGAGCGTCCGAGAGGCGGAGAACAAGCGGCAGATCAACGAAGCGACCGAGGCTTTCGAGAAGATCCCTGACGTCGACTCGGCCATGTCTCCCTTCGACCAGTACGCCAAGGGCGTGATCAACGACGACAACCGGGCCGCGATCATCCAGCTGCAGCTGATCACCGTCGACGGCGCGGTCACCGAGGACACCTTCGCAGCCATCGACGAGGAGGCTCAGGCGCTGCAAGCCGCCATCCCGGGCTCGCAGGTGTCACCCGGTGGATCGGCGTACAGCGACACCCGACCCGGACTCACCATCACCGAGGGCCTCGGTGTGGTCATCGCCCTGATCGTCCTGTGGCTCACTCTGGGATCGTTGCGGGCGGCCGGGATGCCTCTCATCACGGCCCTGCTGGGCGTCGGCCTGACCGTGATGCTGATCTTCGCCGCCACCGGTCTGACCACGGTCTCCTCCACCACTCCGCTGTTGGCGATCATGCTCGGCCTGGCCGTCGGCATCGACTACGCCTTGTTCATCACGTCGCGACACCGTGACCAGCTGGCCGGCGGGATGGACCCGGAGGAGTCGGTCGCCGAAGCGGTGGCGACCGCGGGTTCGGCTGTGGTGTTCGCCGGTCTGACCGTGATGATCGCGCTCAGCGGCCTGGCCGTGGCCGGCATCCCCTTCCTCACCACGATGGGGGTCGCGGCCTCCGTCGGCGTCGGCATCGCCGTGGTGATCGCGCTCACCCTGCTGCCCGCGATGCTCGGCTTCGCCGGCGAGCGGTTGCGGCCGAAGCCCCGCACGGTTCGCCGGCCACGCACGTCCGCCGCGCAGGAGTCGGCCCCCCGCAAGGAGCGGACCACGCTGCCGCGGCTGTGGGTGCGCGGCGTCATGAAGTGGCCGGTCATGACCATTCTGCTCGTGGTGGTGGCGCTGGGGGCACTGGCGTACCCGGCGAAGGACCTGCGGATCGCCCTGCCCAACAACGGCACCGCCGCCGAAGGGACCCCGGCCCGGGTCACCTACGACCTGATCGACGAGCAGTTCGGCGTCGGCTACAACGGTCCGTTGATCATCAGCGCGACCATCGTCGGCTCCGACGATCCCCTCGCTGTGATGGACGGCATCGCCGACGAGCTGCGCGCGCTGCCGGGGGTGGCCAGTGTGCCGCTCTCCACTCCGAACGAGAACGCCGAGGTCGGGATCGTCCAGGTGATCCCCACCGGGGCGCCGGACTCACCGGAGACCAAGGACCTGGTGCTGCGGATCCGGGCCATGCACGACCACTTCCTGCAGGTGTACGACGTACCGGTCTACGTCACCGGCTTCACCGCCGTGGCCATCGACGTCTCCGACCGGCTCGGGAAGGCGCTGCTGCCGTTCGGGATCTTGGTGGTCGGCCTCTCCCTGCTCCTGCTGACCATGGTGTTCCGCTCGATCGCCGTGCCGATCAAGGCCACCGTCGGCTACCTGCTGAGTGTGCTGGCCGCCTTCGGCGCAACCGCGCTGGTGTTCGAGCACGGCTGGTTCTCCGGACCCTTGAACGTGCACCAGACCGGTCCGGTGATCAGCTTCCTGCCGATCCTGTTGATGGGCATCCTGTTCGGTCTCGCGATGGACTACGAGGTCTTCCTGGTCTCGCGGATGCGGGAGGAGTACGTGCACGCGGTCGCCCGGGCCGGTTCCAAGGACCTGGTGGATCCGCAGCAGACCATCGAGGACGGCTTCAACGCCTCCGCGCGGGTGGTGGTGGCGGCCGGCGTGATCATGTTCGCGGTGTTCGCCGCATTCGTCCCCGAGGGCGAGGGACCGATCAAGACCATCTCCTTCGGTCTTGCGGTCGGCGTGTTCGTCGACGCCTTCATCGTCCGGATGACCCTGGTGCCGGCCGTGATGAAGCTCCTCGGGCACCGGGCCTGGTGGCTCCCGGCCTGGATCGACAAGCGGCTGCCGACCTTCGACGTCGAGGGGGAGGGTCTGGCCCATCAGCTCTCGCTGCGGGACTGGCCGACGGCTGACGATGATCATCTCGTCTACGCCGACGGCCTGCGGGTGCCCGGTACCGACGCAGAGCTGGGGATGGCTGTGCGTCCCGGTGACGTGGTGGTGCTCGACGGTCAGGTGAACTCGGGCAAGTCCGCCTTCCTGCTCACCCTGGCCGGACGGATGCGGCTGGCCGGTGGGCGGGCGAAGATCGCCGGGCTGGTGCTGCCCGAGCAGGCTTCGGCTGTTCGTCGTCGTGTCGCCCTGATCGACTGCCGTGATCTCTCGCCGACCCGCCACGGGCAGAGCGGACTGCGCCAGGATCTTCGCACCGCTGATCGCCGCAGCCCCGCGCTGATCATGGTCGACCACGCCGACGTGCTGACCGATCCGGACGATCGGGCCGCCCTGGCCAGCCTGATCGAGGAGACGGCCGGCTCGGATGAGCGAGCACTGATGATCGCGGCCCGCGATCGCGCCCTGATCGACGACCTGATCCGTACGCCGTACCGACACCTGACGCTCGGCCCGGTCCCCGACCTGGCCGACAGCCGTCGGATCTGAACCTGGTGAACGAACGCATGACTGCAACTGAGGGAACGAACACACGATGCTGACGCTGGAACGCGCGCGAGCGCCGAAGGTGACCTGGGTGTCACTGGTCGGCTTGATCCTGGTGCCGCTGCTCGTGGCCTCGGGTTTCCTGTGGGCCACCTGGAACTCCGACACGCGACTGGACAGGGTCCAGGCGGCGATCGTCAACGACGACGAGGGGACCACCCTGAACGACCAGTTCGTCCCGCTCGGCCGCCAGCTGGCCGGTGGTCTGGTGAATGGCGAGGACGGAACCGGCAACTTCGACTGGGTGCTCACCGACACCGACGACGCCCGCGACGGTCTCGCGTCGGGCACGTACGCCGCCGTGGTCACCATCCCGGCGGACTTCTCGAGGAAGGCCACCTCGTTCTCCAAGACCGAGGCGGCCGACATCGCGCCGGCGACCATCGAGGTCCAGACCTCGCAGGTCAGCGGCATCACCGACGGAGTGGTCGCCCAGGTGATCACCACCGCGGCTCGAGACACTCTCAACACGGAGCTGACCGAGCAGTACCTGGACAACATCTACCTGGGCTTCAACTCCACCAAGACGCAGTTCCAGAGCGTGGCCAAGGGCGCTCGGAAGCTCGCCGACGGAAGCGGAGACCTGAGTGACGGCCTGGACCAGACCTCCACCGGTGGCAAGACGCTGGCCGACGGTCTCGAGCAGCTCGACGACGGCACCCAGCAGCTCTCCGCCGGGATGACGAAGCTGGCCGCCGGGACGAAGGAGCTGCCGAGCCAGACCCAGCAGCTGGCCGACGGAGCCCAGCAGTCGGCCGACGGCGCCGACGACCTGGCCGACGGGGTCAAGCAGTTCACCGGCGGACTCACGCAGCTGAACGAGGGAACGAAGAAGCAGCCCGGTTTCGAGGAGTTCGCGGACGGCGCCGCGGCGTTCGCCAAGGGCGCGGGACAGTACGGGACACTCGGCGCCGGTGTCGGATCCGGGGTTCAGCAGGTCGACACCGCGATGAACTCCTTCAAGAGTCTGCCCCCCGAGCAGCTCGTGGGGCAGGTGGCGTGCCCGTTCGGGGACGACCCGACGACCGAGCAGTGCCAGGGCTTCTACGCCGGGTTCATCGGTGGAACGCAGGCGGCACACATCGCCCTCACCACGAAGCAGAAGGCGCCCGACGGCAAGTTCTACAGTCTGGTCGATCTGGCCGGTCAGCTCGAGACCAACGGCTCGTCGCTGGCCGAGAACGGACCGCTGATCGCCAAGGGGTTGGACGGCTTCGCGGGCGGCATCGACAAGCTCGCCGCGAGCGGTCCGAAGCTCGCCAAGGGCACGAAGAGCCTGGCCACGGGTCTCGGCGAGCTCGCCGACGGCACCGACCAGCTGGCGACCGGCCTGATCACCCTGAGCAACGGGATCCAGCAGACCGCCACCGGCACCGCCGAGCTGGCCGTCGGCACCTCCCAGTCCGCGACCGGGGGTCGTCGACTCAGTGACGGTCTGGTCAAGCTCGCCGACGGTGGCAGCCAGCTGGCCGACGGCGCCGACGAGCTGGCCAGCGGGTTGGAGAAGGGGGCGAAACAGATCCCCACCTACGACAAGCAGACGCGAACCGCGCTCTCGACCGTGGTCGCCACCCCGGTGACCGCCGAACGGCCGTCGTCGCTGTTCGCCGACATCGCGAACACGACCTTCCTGGCCATCCTCGCTCTCTGGCTGGGTGGTCTGGCCAGCTTCGTCGTGCTGCGCGCCATCCCGGCGCGGGTGCTGACCTCGATGAAGCCGTCCTGGCGGCTGGCGGGTGACGCGCTGCTGCCGGCCGCCGGCATCGCCGCGGTGCAGGCGATCGCGCTGACCATAGTGCTGCAGATCCTGCTGGAGCTGTCCGCCGGTCAGGTGCTGGCGCTCCTGCCGTTCACCCTGCTCGCCGGGCTGGCCTTCGTGGCGGTCAACCACGCGCTGGTGGCCTGGCTGGGCGGCGTCGGTCGTTTCATCTCCATCGTGGCGGTGGTGCTGGCCACCGCCACGGCCATCACCCGGGCCGTACCGCCGTTCCTGGAACAGATCGTGCCGTTCCTGCCGCTCACCCCGGCCCTGGAGGGTGCGCGAGCCATCGCGGCCGGCAGCGGTGGGGCCGGCGGATCGGCAGGTCTGCTGTTCGCCTGGTTGCTGACCGGTCTGGCGGCGGGCGTGCTGGCGGTTGCCCGGCATCGGATGGCGAAGGTGCCGGACCTCGCTCCCGTACGTGTCTGAACCGGTGACGCACTCCTCCGGGCACTCGCGCACGCGTTGCAGCACCTGCGTTGAGCCAACGGAGGAGGGGTCAGCAATGGGGGCCGGGCTCGGACGGCACCCTGTCAGACGCGCGTGGCTCTGCCAGGATGGGTCACTCACCAGGCAGCACGACCAGGAGAGACCATGCCAGCGGACCGTTTCGTCCAGCAGCTCAACACCCAGATCGGGAACGAGTTCGCCGCCCACCAGCAGTACGTGTCCTGCGCGGTCTACTACGACGCCTTGACCATGCCGCAGATGGCGGGGTTCTTCTACGCGCAGGCGCTGGAAGAGCGGAATCACGCGATGATGATGGTGAACTACCTGGTCGACCAGGACGCGGAGGTGACCATCCCCGGTGTCGCGGCTCCGCAGACGACGTTCGCCGACATCGTCGCTCCGGTGGTGTTGGCTCTCGAGCAGGAGAAGCGGGTCACCGCCCAGATCAACCAGCTGACCCGGATCGCTCGAGAGGAGTACGACTTCGCGTCCGATCAGTTCATGCAGTGGTTCATCAAGGAGCAGGTGGAGGAGGTCGCCACGATGAGCGACCTGCTGACCGTGGTGAAGCGGGCCAGGAACGACGTCGAGGCCATCGAGGACTACGTCCAGCGGGAGACCGCGAACGACACCGCGGACCCGACCGCGCCGACCGTGGCCGGCGCCTGAGTCGGGTCGGGGAGCAGTGCGTGGTTGGATAGGCTTGCCTTACCAACCGGCGCGGACTGCCTGCGTCACGTTCTCAGGGGAACCATGGACATCACCCGTCGTCGCCTGCTGGTCACCGCCGTGGGCTTCGCGGCCGCCGCCACGGGGGTGGCCGGTCTCAGCAGCTGCAACGCCTCGGCCGATCCGGTAGCCTCGGCCGGCTCTCCGAGCGCCGCCGCCGGTGGCGCCGAGGAGGGCGCGTTCCCGGTCACCATCACCCACCGGTTCGGCGAGACCACCATCGACGCCGAGCCGAAGCGCGTCGTCTGCGTTGGTCTGAAGGAGCAAGACGACCTGCTGGCCGTGGGCGTGGTGCCGGTCGGCGCGAGCACCTGGCTGGAGTTCCCTGACGGCAGCAAGATCCTGGGTCCCTGGACCAAGGACGCGCTGGGCTCGGCCCCGCTGCCGGAGACGCTGGACAGCACCAACGGGATCCCGTTCGAGGCGGTCGCGGCCCTCCAGCCCGATCTGATCCTGGCGCTCTACGCCGGACCGTCGGAGGCCGACTACACCAAGCTCAGCGCCATCGCCCCGACGGTCACCTTCGGCAAGGAGTACGTGAACTACGGCATCCCGTGGGACGTGCAGGCCGAGATCGTGGGTCGAGCCGTCGGGCGTCCGCAGGCGATGGCGGCGCGGGTGACGGCGAGCAAGAAGGCGGTGAGCGATGCCGCCGCGGCGAACCCGAGCTTCCAGGGGCAGACCACCATGGTCATCACGCCGTACGAGGGTCTGTACGTGTACGGGTCGCAGGATCCGCGGACCCGGCTGATGTACGAGCTGGGATTGGTCGCCCCGCCCGGGTTCGACGAGCTGTTCTCCGCCGACACCGACACCTTCGGCGGCAACATCAGCCCCGAGAAGGCCGAGATCCTCGACGTCGGGGTCCTGGTCTGCTTCGCCGACGAGGGTGCGCAGCAGCAGGAGATCGAGACCAGCCTGTTCAAGAGCCTGCCGGTCTACAAGGAGGGGCGGACGATCTGGCTGCGGACGGGCGACGACGCGACGCTGCCGTTCTCCTTTCTCACCGCGCTGTCACTGCCCTATCTGCTGGAGGCGTTCGTGCCGCGCGTGGTCGCGGCGGCCGACGGCGATCCGGCGACCAGCACCGAGCAGGACGACTGAGGCGAGCCTCACGACCTGGACGGGCGCGAGCGGTCTCGTCGCCGGTGGAGCCGCGCGACGAGACCCGCCCGATAGGACGAGACCCTCGACCAGATCGTCTGCTGCAGGGCCAGGACCAGGGCGCCGGCCAGCGCCATCCCGGCGAGGTTGACGATCAGCTGCACCGCGCTGCCCGACACCTCCGACCAGTCGCCCAGCGCGATCCCGAGGGCGATGTTGCCCGCGGCCGGCACGGTGGTCACCGAGATGAAGACCCCGGACAACCCGCCCACCCGGGACGAGGTCAGCGACAGCACCCCGGCGGCGGCGGCGATCAGGGCCACGATGAACGACCACACGCTGGGCTGGTAGATGAACGCCGTGCCGGGCCGAGGGCCGGTGATCTGCGCCGGATCGATCAGGCCCACCTGGAGCCCGAGCCACGCCAGCACGGTGACGAGGCCGATCGCGAGCGCGAACCCCACCGCCAGGGTCCGCGCGGCCAGCCCCAGCAGACGCGGCCGTCGTCGGACGATGGCGACGCCGAGGGCGGCGACCGTGCCGAACTCCGGACCGAGCACCATGGCCCCGATCACCAGCACCTGCGAGTCGGTGATGATGGCGATGGCGGCCAGCAGCGTCGCCATCACCAGGAAGCTGGCGTAGGTCCAGTTCAGCTCCGAGTCCTCGTAGGCCCGCTGCGTGACGTCGGCCCAGATCACGGCGTCGGCCCCGCTGCCCGGAGCCTCCTGCTCGCTGAGAAAGGCCTGCTCCGACAACCAGGTGGGGACGGGGGCGAGGTGGATGCTGCCGACCTTGTGCACCCGCAGGTCCCGGAGGCGGTCCACCACGTCGTTGGTCGCCTCTCGGGCGACGTCGGCGAGCACCAGGTCGCCTTCTGGCTTGAGCGCCGCCCCGCGGTCCACCACCACGCCGCTGATCGCCGGGTCATCCAGCAGCGTCTGCACCACCTTCTCGGTCAGGTCACCGGGCACGAGCACGCGGAGCTGCAGCACGCCGCCAGTCTCGACCTCTGCCGGCAGTGACCCGACCGCGGCGCGCCGATCCATCGGACCGGCGGTCGGCTCGTCGCCACCAGCGACGTGACCGGCCGAACGAGGTGCTCCTCGGGATCAGGAGAGGCGGGGCGGTGCGCGAACTCGGCGGAGTGCACAGACACACCGGTGATACTGGACGGATGTTCCACCGCCATCCCGTGCTCAGTCTGCTGACTGGCGGCTATTTGGCGGTCGTCGCCTGGCTGACCCTGACCCCGCAGTCGTACGCGTCCGAGCACATCGCGATCATCTACCGGGTGCTCGACGCGTTCCACCGACGTGGCTATCTCCTGAGCATCAGCGACAACCGCCTGGAGTTCCTGGCGAACATCGCCTTGTTCGTGCCGGTCGGGGTGTTCCTGTTGCTGCTGTTCGGCAACCGTCTGTGGTGGGTCGCGCTGGCCGCCTCGTTCACCATGACCACGGCGATCGAGACCGCTCAGCGGTTCATCCCCGGTCGCGTCTCGGACGAGCGGGACCTGATCGCCAACGGCGCGGGGGCGGTGATCGGCGTGCTCGTCGCGCTGGTGCTGACCGCGCCCGCGGCCCTGCGCCGCCGCCGCCTGCGGCAGGCCCGGGCCCGTGGTGCGCGGGTGGCGGCCAGGTCGAGCTGAGTTCGACGCAGTGCCTGGGCGGTCGTGGCTGAGGTCACAGTCTCGGCTTGTCACAGATGCCGGTGCTGCGGGGTCCTGTGGTCGAGAGGCAACAGGAGGATGCGATGGTCAAGGTGTTGGTGGTCGGCGGCGGATATGCCGGGTTCTACACGGCGTGGGGGCTCGAGCGTCGGTTGAAGCCCCAGGAGGCCGAGGTCACCTGGTCGACCCGCGGCCGTACATGACGTATCAGCCGTTCCTGCCCGAGGTGGCTGCGGGATCGGTGGAGTCGCGGTTCGCGGCGGTCTCACTGCGGAACCACCTCCACCCTACGAAGATCATCGCCGGCACCGTGACGGCGATCGACCACGCCACCAGGTCGGCGGTCGCCGTCCGCGACCGGCTGCTGGTCGCCTTCGACCGGGCACGGAGCGGTGAGCCGTGAACAGGCGGGCGACGGGGCTCGTCCACCAGTGGCGCCACCGCGCGCAGCCGACCACCTGGTCACTGCTGTTGGGGGACGGTCTCGGCGGGCTGCTTCGTCGCCTGCTGCTCACCGGCGTGATCTTGATGGTGTTCTACGACGCCTCCGGTGACCAGATCACGTACGGCGGCAGCTACGCCCTGCTGCACGGGACGGCGATGTCGCGCGCGTTCGCGCGCGAAGGAGGGCGCGCTCGTCGATGCCTCCTTCATGCTCACCTGTGGCGTGCGCCGCCTGGGCAGGACGCACGAGCGGACCGTTGTGCGGAGCGCGCCCGAGCTGCCTCCGACGAGACCCTGTCGGGGTGGGTGCGGGACGAGGAGAACGGCGCGGGATCCGCGGGCTCAGGTCCACTGGACCGCCCGCTCAACGAGT
The DNA here is from genome assembly GCA_036524985.1 of Microlunatus sp. Classification (GTDB taxonomy): domain Bacteria; phylum Actinomycetota; class Actinomycetes; order Propionibacteriales; family Propionibacteriaceae; genus Microlunatus. The sequence continues at coordinate 13,282 of DATDBH010000158.1, forward strand.
CCTACGATCGCCGAGCGAGCGGGCGCACCGTCGCGGCCGCGCAGAGAGGATCGGTCGATGTACTTCATCGTGGTCAAGTACGCGGTCAAGCCGGAGCACGTGGACGGCTGGATGGAGAGGGTGACCCCGTTCACCGAAGCCACCCGCAACGAGCCCGGCAACCTGTGGTTCGAGTGGTCCCGCAGCGTCGAGGACCCGCACGAGTTCGTTCTCGTGGAGGCCTTCACCGACGACGGTGCCGGGCCGCACGTGAACAGCGACCACTTCAAGCAGGCGCTGATCGACCTGCCGCCGGCCCTGGCCGCCACGCCCAAGATCGTCAGCCGCCAGGTCGACGGTGCCGGCTGGGACGAGATGGCCGAGATGCGAATCGACTGACCTGGCCGACCGACGGAGGGGACTGGGCGTCATGGAGTGGACGTTCGAGGGCTCGATCATCTACTGGCGAGGTCCGGCGCCGTTCTACTTCGTCCCGCTGACCGAGGACGTGGTGGCCGACCTCGCCCCGGTGGCCAACGAGCTCACGTACGGGTGGGGCTGCATCCCCGTCAAGGCCACGATCGGCGACACCGACTTCGACACCGCGCTGTTCCCCAAGGACGGCGGCTATCTGCTGCCGGTCAAGGTGGCGACCCGGCGGGCCGAGGGGATCGACGAGGGTGACCTGGTGATGGTCCGGATGTCCGTCACCGCCTGAGATGGTCACGCGGTGCCGCTCGCCCGCCCACGTGTCCCAGTCGCACGTCAGCCCCTCGGCCTATCGCGCCCACCGCCTTGATGAACTGATCCGGATCCCGGCCTGCCCGGTCCGCCGGCGTACCCGTCCGTCGTCGGTCCTGGGGTGATCCGCCACAGATCGACGGCAGGTCGGGCGGCACACTGATTCCAGCGGGGCGGCGGCTTCGCCAGGGATGCGCCAGCACAGCTGGAGCACGGAAGGTGGTGGGTCAGATGGCGGATGGACCTCTGAAGCCCGGTGACATCGTGCCGGCACGGGTGTTGAGGGCGTGGCAGCTGCATGCCCAGGTGATCGCTCGAGAACAGCGAGGAGTCATCTACGGCGGTGGCGCTGGGAAACTGAGCGAAGGCCAGCATGTCAAGATCAGGATCACCGAGATCAACGGAACCAACGGCTACAAGTTCACCGCGGATCTGATCTAGCTCGGGTCCGGCCAGCCGCTGGCCGCCCGGCCGGGTTGCCGTCCCGAGATCAGGTCGGTGACCGACACCGAGGACGACTGAGGCAGGATCGGCGGCATGACCGAGACGCTGCCCTCCTCCGCCTACCGCGTCGACTCCGAGGTCGGACGTCTCCGCAAGGTGCTGGTCTGTGCCCCAGGGCTGGCCCACGAGCGCCTGACGCCGACCAACTGCGACGACCTGCTGTTCGACGACGTCTTGTGGGTGGAGAAGGCGAAGAGCGATCACGCCGCCTTCATGAGCTCCATGCGGGACCGCGGGGTCGAGGTCGTCGAGCTGCACGACGTGCTGGCCGAGACCCTGGCCCGCCCGGACGGCCGTGCCTGGTTGCTGGATCGCCGGATCACGGCCAACCAGGTCGGCATCGGGTTGGTCACCGACACGCGGGCCTTCCTCGACGCGCTGGCCCCTCAGGAGCTGGCGCGGTATCTGATCGGCGGGATGTCCACCCACGATCTGCCGGCCGACCTGCGGCCCGGCTATCTCGCCCTGGCCCGGGAGTCGGGCGGGGTGACCGAGTATCTGCTGCCACCTCTGCCGAACACGCTCTACACCCGCGACACCACGTGCTGGATCTACGGCGGGGTGACGCTGAACCCGCTGTTCTGGCCCGCCCGGCAGAACGAGACCCTGCTGATGAAGGCCATCTACGGCTTCCATCCCGACTTCGTCGGCACGACGATCTGGTGGGGCGACCCGGAGGTCGACTGGGGCCTGGCAACGCTGGAGGGCGGCGATGTGCTCGTCCCGGGCAACGGCGTGGTGCTGATCGGGATGAGTGAGCGGACGTCGCGGCAGGCGATCACCCAGGTCGCCGTACGCCTCTTCGAGCAGGGAGCGGCGGAGAAGGTGATCGTGGCCGGTATGCCCAAGCTGCGCGCGGCCATGCACCTGGACACCGTGTTCACCTTCGCCGACGTCGACTGCGTCACCAGCTACCCCGACATCGTGGACGGCATCCACACCTTCACGCTCTATCCGTCCGACACCGATCCCGGCGTCGAGGTCGTCGAGGAGCCGAAGCCGTTCACCGAGGTGGTCGCGCACGCGCTCGGGCTGCCCAGGCTGCGGGTGGTGGAGACGGGCGGCAGCCGCTACGACACCCAGCGTCAGCAGTGGGACAGCGGCAACAACCTGGTCGCCATCGAGCCGGGCGTCGTCTACGCGTACGACCGCAACACCTACACCAACACGCTGCTCCGCAACGCGGGCGTCGAGGTGATCACCATCGATGGCGCCGAGCTCGGTCGCGGTCGGGGCGGCGGTCACTGCATGACGTGCCCACTGATCCGCGACGGGGTGGCGTACTGACCCTAGACCGACGAGAGTCGTTCGCGAGCCTGTGGGTTCACTGAAGAGCGCGGGTACGGGCCGTCGCACCGAGGCACAATGACGCGCATGGCGGCGTCCCGGATCCTGGTGGTGGAGGACGCCGACGCCATCCGGATCGCGGTGGGCACGGTGCTGCGCGGGCAGGGGTACGAGGTGACCGAGCGGCCCGACGGCCGTGACCTGGAGTCCGTGCTCGGGCGGACCGCGCCGCACGTGGTGGTGCTGGACGTGATGCTCCCGGGCCGCGACGGGTTCGAGCTCCTGGACCTCGTCCGCCGCACCGGCGACGCCGCGGTGATCATGCTCACCGCGCGGGACACCACCGCCGACCGGGTCCGGGGGCTCGGAGCGGGCGCCGACGACTACCTGGTCAAGCCGTTCGCCATGGTCGAGCTCGTGGCCAGGGTGGCGGCGCTGCTGCGACGTACCCGACCGGCCGGCGGCACCGTCCAGGTCGGGCACCTGCAGCTCGACGCGGATCTTGTCCGCGTCTCCTCGGCCGACCACCCGGTGCAGCTGACCGAGACGGAGCGGCGGGTGCTGGCCTATCTGGTCGGACACCGCGAGCAGGTGGTCAGCAAGACCCAGATCCTGACAGCTGTCTGGGGCTACGACGGGTTCGCCGACAACCTGGTCGAGGTCAACGTCTCGACCCTGCGCCGCAAGCTCGAGGCTTGCGGTCAACCACGGGTGCTGCACACCGTCCGGGGCCGCGGCTACCGGCTGTCGGCCACCGGGTGAGGATGGGCCGGATCTCGCTGCGCGCCCGGGTGACACTGGCGGTGATCGCCGTGCTCGCCGTGGTGCTGGTGGCGTTGGGGATCACCGTCCAGGCGGTCTTCGTGGCGCAGTCCGAGCGGGCCCTGGAGTCGACCCTGGCCGGCCGGGTCCAGCTGGGTCGTCAGCTCGCCCGGGCCGGCGTCGGTCCGCAGCAGATCGTCAACCGGGTCGGCACCGAAGGTGTCAGCGCCACGCTGCAGACCCGCAACGGGACCGTGTACGGGACCGGCGTGGCCCCCGGAACGCAGGCCCGGACCGTGACCGCCACCCTCAACGGCACCGGCCGGGCCGCCGGTGCCACTCTGACCGTCACCGTCGACACCACGCTGATCGACCAGGCCCGGGACCGGTTGCGCCGGGTGCTGGTGGTGGCCGCGCTGGTCGCGCTGCTGGTCAGCGCCGTGCTCCTGACCGTGATCGTGCGGTGGTCCCTGCGACCGCTGGCCGAGGTGTCCGGGCTCGCGCAGCGGATCGCCGCGGGGCAGCGAGGGGAACGGCTGCGGCCCGACCGGACCGACACCGAGATCGGCCAGACCGCCTCGGCGCTGGACGAGATGCTCGACGAGCTGGAGGGGGCCGAGGCACGCGCTCGCGAGGCCGACCAGCGCAGTCGGCGGTTCCTGGCCGATGCGGCTCACGAGCTGCGGACCCCGGTGGCCGGGGTGCGGGCGGCCGCCGAGTCGCTGCTGCACGCCGGGGCGGCGCTGGCTCCGGAGGAGCGGCAGCGGCTGGAGGCTCTGGTGGTCCGCGAGGCGGGGCGCACCGGCCGGTTGGTCACCGACCTGCTGGCCGTCGCCAGCCTCGACGCCGGAGAGTCGCCCCGGCCGCTGGTGCCGGTGGACCTGATGGAGGTGGCGACCCAGGAGCTGGCCCGGATCGGGCTCACCCACCCCTCCGTACGCACGACGTCGACCGGACCGGCAGCCGGCGTCAGGGTGCTGGCCGACCCGGAGCAGGTGGCGGGCATCATCGCCAACCTGCTGGACAACGCCGTGCGGGCCGCGGGCCCGACCGGGGTGGTGGCGGTCACGGTGCACCGGGTCGAGGAGTGGGCCTGCGTGGACGTGGTCGACTCGGGCCCGGGGGTGCCAGAGGCCGACCGGGAACGGATCTTCGGGCGCCTGGTGCGTTTGGACGCCGGCCGCTCCCAGCCGGCGGGCGGCTCCGGCCTCGGTCTGGCCATCGCTCGCGGCTATGCGCGTACGCACAGTGGTGACGTCCGCTGCCTCGAACCGCCCCCCGGGTCCGGCGCCCTGTTCCGCCTGGCCCTCCCCGCGGGGTGGCTCAGATGAACAGGCCGTCCACCCGCTCCTCCCAGCCGCCCAGCACCTGACCCGGCTCCGCCCCCAGCACGGAGCCGAGCAGGCTGGCGTACACCGACCGGAAGTCCAGTCCCGCCTTGAGGTCGCCGTCATCCAGGTCGGTCAGACTCGGTTCGGCGCCATGGAACCCGCCCCTGACCCCGCGACCGAGGACGAGCACCGGTCCGGCCGTGCCGTGGTCGGTGCCGTCGCTGGCGTTGGCAGTCACCCGGCGGCCGAACTCGGAGTAGACGGTGGTGACGACCTGGCGGCCCCGGTCGGTGGTGGCCAACCGGGCCTGGAACCTCGTCAGGGCCGTGTCGAGCTCGGTGAGCAGCCGCTGCTGGGTGCCGCGCTCGTCGGAGTGGGTGTCGAACCCACCCAGCGACACCGAGTAGACCCGGGTCGGCACGCCGAGCTCGATCAACGACGCGACCAGGTCCAGCTGCCGACCGAGCTCGCTCTGACCTCCCGCGGAAGCGCCCTGGGCGTTCTCGTCCTCGTCCGGTGCCGACGGGTCGGGGGTCGTGGGGTCCGACGACGGCTGCCGCACCGCTGGCTCGAGCGTCCTGCGCACCGCGCCGAGGTCGGCGATCGACTTCGCCGCCCGCGCCTGCCAGAGCCCGTCGGTCGGGTCGGGTCGGCCGAGCAGCCCCAGCGAGCGGCCCAGCGCCGTCTTCGGCACCGTGACGCCGGCGACCGGCAGTGAGGCGCCGGCGATCTTCGCGCCGGCCAGCATCGGCGGGATCAGGGTGTCCAGCGAGACGGCCAGCAGCGGGTCGGTGGTGGTGGCGTCCAGCCACCTGCCCAGCCAGCCGGTGGTGGCGGCCTCCATCGGCGCGGCGGTCTGCCAGATCGCCATCGAGCGGAAGTGGCTGCGGTCCGGCTTCGGATAGCCGACCCCACGGAGGACGGCCAGCTCGTCGTTGCCCCACAGCTGGTGCAGCCCGGTCATCCCCGGGTTGAGTCCGAGCCCCTCGCCGAGATCCAGCACCTCGTCGGGCCGGTACGCCAGCTCCGACCGCGCGGCGGCGTACGCGGGGTCGCCGGCCGGGATGACGGTGTTCAGCCCGTCGTTACCGCCGTACAGCGTGACCATCACCAGGACCCCGGCACCGGGATCCAACGGCGTACGCTCCGCGGCCGCGACCAAGTCGGTCCAGCTGATCCGGGTGGCACCGACGGCGAGGGCGCCCGCGGCGGCCACACCGGAGAAGGCCAGGAAACGGCGGCGGGTGAGGGGGCTGACCCGGGTGCTCGGGGACGTGCGGGGATCGACGGTGTTCACGGGGTGCCCTTCAGCGGGAGACGACGTACTCGGGGGAGACGGCCGCCAGGGCGACGGCGTCGGCGGGGCGATCGGCGACGGCGGCGATCGCGTCTGCGGTCCTGGTCGAGAAGGCGTCGACGCCGAGCAAGCGGCGGATCGCCTCCGTACGGCTCCTGGTCGAGGTCCCGCTGACCGCCGCCAGGTCGGCCTGGGCGGCCAGCGCCCGGGCCAGACTCAGTCGACTGGCCGCGGCCGCGGTGGTGAGCCACGCACCGCCGTCCGGCCAGCCGCCGACACTCGGCGGTCGGAACGGCACCTGGCCCAGCCCGCGCAGACCGGCCAGCAACCGGCCCGCCCCGGTCTTGCCCGGCTCTCCGTTCTCGTCGAGCTGGGTCTTCTTCCGACCGGTCCTACCGGTGGGGGCGGTGAGGCTCGAGGGCACCACCCCGAGGGCGCGAGCGGTGCCCACCACCCACTCGACCGGCTGCTTGACCAGCGAGGTGGCCGGGTCACGGAGCTCCGGCGCCGCCGCGATCGCCCGCAGGGTGGCGGTCACGTCACGGTCCGCGCCGTAGGCGCTGAGCAGGCTGTCGTAGGTGGGGGCCGACGGCGGCTGCGGCCCGACCAGACGGAACCACAGCCGGCCGACGACGAACTCCGCCGAGGCCGGTCGGCCGAGCAGCACGTCGACGAGCTGCTCGGCGTCGAGGTCGCCGGTGTGGCCGAGCACGGTCTTGCTGCCGTCGTCGTGCTGCTTCGGCCGCAGCTGGGCGGCGCCGGTCGCCCGGTTCACCTTCCACCCGGTCAGGGCGCGGGCGGCCTCTTTGACGTCGGCCTCGCCGAACTGGCCGTGCCCGAGGGCGAACAGCTCCATGAGCTCGCGGGCCAGGTTCTCGTTGGGGGCCTCGGCGGTGTTGTCGTTGCCGTCCAGCCAGATGAGCATGGCCGGGTCGACGACCAGTTCCTTCGCCAACGGTCCGAACGACCCGAGGGCGTGACCGCGGAGGGTCTCGTTCTGCTCCAGCATCAAGCCGGCGACCCGGACCTTCTGCACGCTGGTGGCGAAGTGGCCGTGCCAGAACCAGGTCAGCCTCTCCCGGGCCGGCTGCTGCGCGCGCACCATCCGGTCGAGCCACCAGCCGGCGGCGGTGAGCTGCTGGGCCTTGAGTGCCCGCCGGTACGTCTTGCGCGCCGCCCGGTCCGCCGGCGCCACCTCCTGGTCCGGCTGATCCGGTGGGTCTTGCCGCTCCGCCCCAGCGGTCTTGGTCGCCTTGCCCGGCCGCTCCGGAGCGGCCAGCCGCGGCACGGGAGTCGCCGTCACCCCGGCGTCGGGGCCGGTCGGGGCGAGCAGGAGGTCGACGGTGGCCTCGTACCCGGCGGACTGCAGCCCGGCCAGCGTGTCGCCGCCGGCCCCGAACCCGAGGCGGTCGACGAGTCGGCGTACGGACTCCGCGTCGCTCAGCTCTGCCATGCCTCCAGCGTCGGCCGAGGGCGGAGGCGCGGACAGCGATCACCCGGTTCCCACAGGAACCCGACAGGTCCCGACCCGGCCCGAAGGGGCTTGGGGTCGGGGGCCTGGCGTCAGGCGTCGAGGTGGTCGAGCAGACCCGGGATGGCGGCCTCGACCGACGCCAGGGTCCGCTCGAAGCCCGCGTCGGCGCCGTACCAGGGATCGTCGATGCCGCAACCGGGCGGGGCATCCGGATCGAAGTCGGTCAGCAGCCGCAGATGGTCCGCGTCGGGCGCGATGGCTCGCATCCTGGTCAGGTGGATGTTCTCCATGGCCAGCACCAGATCCGCCGCCTCGATCTCGGCCCGGGTGATCTGGTGGGCGGCGTGACCGTCGGTCCGGTAGCCGTGGCGTCGCAGCACCTCGACGGCGCGGCCATCGATCTGGGCACCGATCTCCTCCCGGCTGGTGGCCGCGCTGGTGAACACCAGGTCGTCGAGGCCGCGCTCGGCGGCAAGCTTCTCGGCCACGCGCTCGGCCATCGGAGACCGACAGATGTTGCCCCAGCAGACGAAGACGACCCGACGAGGGTCTCGGTCAGTCACGCGCGTGCTTGTCCGTGCCCAGGATGGCGTTCGCGAGGAAGCTGACGATCGACACCACGATGGAGCCGCCGACCGCGGTCCAGAAGCCGTCCACCTGCCAGCCCACGTCGAGCAGGCCCGCGACCCAGGAGGTGAGCAGCAGCATCAAGGCGTTGATGACGATCAGGAACAGCCCCAGCGTCAGCAGCACGATCGGGATGGTGACGATCTGGAAGATCGGCTTCAGGATCGCGTTGAAGACGCCGAAGATGAGGGCCACCACCAGCAGGGTGAGCACCTTCGAGGTCGTGTCCGATCCCGTCAGGGTGATGCCGCTGAACATCCAGGTGGCCACGGCGAGGGCGGCCATGTTGGCCAGCAGGCGAAGGAGGAAACCCATGGCAGCGATCCTTCCACGCCGACCTCGGGGAACCGGTCAGGTATGACCCGGGGTCGTCCCCGATGACCACGCCGGCGGTCAGGAGATGTTGCCGCGTTCCGCGCCGATGGTGGTGTCGTCGCCGTGCCCGGTCTTGACCACGGTGTCGTCGGGCAGCGTGAGCAACCGGTCGGTGATGGAGGCCACGATCACGTCGTGGTCGCTGAACGACCGACCGGTGGCTCCGGGTCCGCCGTTGAACAAGGTGTCGCCGGTGAACACGACGCCGAGGTCGGGGGAGTAGAAGCAGACCGCCCCCGGTGAGTGGCCGGGGGTGTGCAGGACCTCCAGGGCGATGTCGGCGATCGGGATCTGCTGCCCGTCGGCCAGCTCGCCGTCCGGGGGTTCCGCGTGGGTCAGCCGCCACACCGGCAGGTCGGCAGGGTGCAGCAGCACCGGCGCCTCGACGTCTCGGCCCAGCTCGGGCGCCACTCGTACGTGGTCGTCATGGGCGTGGGTGCACAACACCGCGATGACCCGGCGCTGGCCGACGAGCTCGAGGATCTCGCCGACCTCGTGCGGCGCGTCGATGACCACGCACTCCTCATCGTCACCGACCACCCAGACGTTGTTGTCCACCTCGAAGGTCTGGCCGTCGAGGGAGAAGGTGCCGGAGGTGATGGTGTGGTCGATCCGGGCGCGCAGGCCGTCGGCGAGCTCCTCGTCGCTCACAGCTTCACCACCGACCGCAGGACCTGGCCGCCGTGCATCTTCTCGAAGGCGGCGTCGACGTCGCCGATGCCGATGGTCTCGGTGACGAACGCGTCCAGCGGCAGCCGGCCCTGCAGGTAGAGGTCGATCAGCAGGGGAAAGTCGCGGGACGGCAGGCAGTCGCCGTACCAGGACGACTTCAGCGACCCGCCGCGGCCGAACACATCCAGCAGCGGCAGCTCGAGCTGCATCTGCGGGGTCGGTACGCCGACCAGGACGACGGTGCCGGCCAGGTCGCGCCCGTAGAACGCCTGACGCCAGGTCTCGGGTCGCCCGACGGCGTCGATCACCACGTCGGCGCCGTTGCCGTCGGTCAGGGCCTGGATGCCCTCGACCGCATCGGTGTCACGCGAGTTGATCGTGTGGGTGGCGCCCAGCTCGGCGGCCTTGGCCAGCTTCCGCTCGTCGATGTCGATCGCGATGATGATGGCCGCTCCGGCCAGTCGGGCCCCGGCGATCGCGGCCACCCCGACGCCGCCACAGCCGATCACCGCGACGGAGTCGCCGCGGCCGACGTTGCCGGTGTTGATCGCGGCCCCCAGACCGGCCATCACCCCGCAGCCGAGCAGCCCGGCGACTTCGGGAGCGGCGGCCGGGTCGACCTTGGTGCACTGTCCGGCCGCGACCAGGGTCTTGTCGATGAAGGCGCCGATCCCCAGGGCGGGGGACAGCTCGGTGCCGTCCTCCAAGGTCATCTTCTGGGTCGCGTTGAAGGTGTTGAAGCAGTACCAGGGCCGGCCCCGCCTGCACGCCCGGCAGGTGCCGCAGACCGCGCGCCAGTTCAAGATCACGTAGTCGCCCGGCTCGAGATCCCGCACGCCCTCGCCGACCGCCTCCACGATCCCGGCTGCCTCATGACCCAGCAGGTACGGATAGTCCGCACCGATGCCGCCCTGGACGTAGTGCAGGTCGGTGTGGCAGACCCCGCAGGCCTGGACCTTGACCACCGCCTCGCCGGGGCCGGGGTCGGGCACGTTGATGGTGACCAGCTCGACGGGTGCGTCCTTGGCGCGCGAGATGACTCCCTGGACCTGCTGCGGCACGGTTCGCTCCTTGCTCCTGCCGGGCGTGGTCGCGGCCCGGCGTTCGATGACGGTGCTCTGCATCGTAGTGAGGTCCCGTCGCGGTCGGCCGCCGCCGATGTTCAATCGGCTGGATTTTAGCGTGGCTAACTAAGTATGGTTGTGAACGCTGCCACGATCTGCCCCGGACGGAATACCGATCGGCTGTCAGTGGCTGCTGATGTTCTAGGGGCGTCCGCCCGCCTGCCGCAGCGGACCCGCCTCCAGCTCCGTACTTCGTGAGGATGTCTCCACCATGGCCAAGCAGCGTTCATCCGCCTCGATGTGGCGGTTGCGCGGCTATCTGCGGCCCTATCGCGCCCGCTTCATCGTGATGTTCTTCCTGGCCGGCATCGGGATCGGCGCGGCGATCGTGATCCCGCTGGTCACCAAGGCCGTGATCGACGGTCCCATCGCCAACTCCAACCCCCGCGGGCTGCTGGTGCTGGGCCTGTTCGCGATCGGCCTCGGTGTGGTCGAGGCGTTCCTGATGTTCCTCCGCCGGTGGATCGTGTCGAAGGGGACGAACGGGGTCGAGACCGGCATCCGCCTGGACCTGTACGACAAGCTGCAGCGGCTGCCGACCAGCTTCCACTCGCGCTGGCAGAGCGGGCAGCTGCTCAGCCGGATCATGAACGACCTGGCGACCATTCGCCGGTTCCTCGGCTTCGGCCTGCTGTTCATCGTGATGAACGTCGTGCAGATCGCCGTCGTCACCGCCCTGCTGATCAACATGTACTGGCCGCTGGGCCTCGTCGTCCTCGGCTCCACGGTGCCGATCACCTGGATGTGCCTGCGGAACGAGCGGGCGTACACGCGTCTCTCGCGCAAGATCCAGGACCAGGTCGGCGACGTCGCCTCGACGGTCGAGGAGGGCGCGTACGGGTTGCGGGTCATCAAGTCGTTCGGCCGGGCCGCGCACATGTTCGACACCTTCGACGCCCGCAGCAGGCAGCTCTATGACACCTCGATGGAACGCGTCCGGCTGAGTGCCAAGTTCTGGACCTTCCTCGAGGTGATCCCCAGCGCCACCCTCATCATCGTGCTGGGTTTCGGCGCCGTGGCCGCCGGGCAGGGCCAGCTGACCCTGGGTTCGCTGGTCGCCTTCATCACCTTGATGCTGTCGCTGGTCTGGCCGGTCGCCGCCCTCGGCTTCCTGCTGGCCATGACCCAGGAGGCGTTCACCGCCGCTGACCGGATCATGGAGATCTTCGACGCCGAGGTCGACATCGTGGACGGCACCGAGACGCTCGCCGACCCGCGCGGCCTGGTGCGCTTCACCGACGTCGCCTTCCGCTATCCCGACTCCGCCGTGGACGTGCTGCACCACGTGAACCTGGAGATTGAGCCGGGGGAGACGGTGGCCGTCGTCGGCGCCACCGGATCCGGCAAGACGATCCTCACCCAGCTCATTCCCCGGCTCTACGACGTGACCGCCGGGTCGGTCAGCATCGACGGTGTCGATGTCCGCGACCTGAGCCTGCAGCAGCTGCGGACGGTCGTCGCGACCGCCTTCGAGGACCCGACCCTGTTCTCCATGTCGGCTCGGGAGAACCTCACGCTCGGCCGTCCGGACGCGTGCGAGGCCGACATCGCCGAAGCGGTCGAGGTGGCCCAGGCCCAGTTCGTCTACGACCTGCCCTGGGGTCTGGACACCCGGATCGGCGAGCAGGGGATGAGTCTGTCCGGCGGCCAGCGGCAGCGCCTGGCCCTGGCCCGCGCCGTGCTGTCCAAGCCGCGGGTGCTGGTGCTGGACGACACGATGTCGGCCCTCGACATCCACACCGAGGCCCTGGTCGAGGAGGCCCTGCAGCGGGTGCTGGTCGGGGTGACCGGCCTGGTGGTCGCGCACCGCGCCTCCACCGTGCTGCTGGCCGACCGGGTCGCCGTGCTCTACGGCGGCACGCTGACCCACATCGGCACCCACGCCGAGCTGCTGGCCACCGTGCCCGAGTACCGCGAGCTGCTGTCCGCCGAGTACGCCGAGGAGGTATCGGCATGAGCGTCACCGATCGCCGGGACAACCGGCGCCAGGACGCCCTCGAGCGCGACCGGGCCGAGGGCCGGCGCAGTGGTGTCGAGGAGTGGCGCGGTGTCGCCGCCGAGCACAACGACGAGATGGCCGACCGCGCCAGCGGCTTCCTGAAGAAGCGCAGCCGGGCGTTGCTGGTCGACCTGCTGCGGCCCTATCTGAAGGTCGTCTGGCTGCTGATCGCGGTCGTCGTGATCGAGAACGCGGCCCGGCTGTCGATCCCCTGGCTGGTCCAGCGTGGCATCGACTACGGCATCCCGCCCCTGCTGGCGGGCGGCAGCGGGACGGCCCTGTACGAGACGATCGGGCTGATGCTCGGCGCTCTTGTGGTGCAGACCATCAGCCGGTTGCTGTTCCTGCGCGAGTCCGGCCGGGTCGGGCAGAAGGTGCTGCTGGAGCTCCGGCGGCGGCTGTTCATCCACTTCCAGAAGCTCGACGTCAAGTTCCACGACCGCTACACCACCGGTCGGGTCGTGTCGCGGTTGACCAACGACATCGACGCGATCATGGAGCTGCTGTCCGGGGGCTTCGACGGGCTGGTCACCGCGGTGCTGACCATGGTCGGCGTCGGGGTGCTGCTGCTGACGATGGACTTCAAGCTCGGCGCGGTCTGCCTGATCGGCTTCCCGATCCTGATGCTGCTGGTGCGGTGGTTCTCGCGCGCCTCCTCGCTCACGTACCGGCGGGTGCGGGAGACGTCGGCGTTGGTGATCGTGCAGTTCATCGAGACGATGACCGGGATCCGGGCAGTCCAGGCGTACCGGCGGGAGCCGCGCAACGCGGAGATCTTCTCCGGCGTCGCCCATCGCTACCAGGACGCGAACGTCAAGTCGTTCCGACTGGTCGCGATCTTCATGCCCAGCGTCCGGCTGGTCGGCAACGTCACCATCGGCATCGTGCTGCTGTACGGCGGCTGGCGGGTCATGCAGGGTGAGATGACGATCGGCGTGCTGACCGCGTTCCTGCTCTACCTGCGGATGTTCTTCGAGCCGATGCAGGAGATCAGCCAGTTCTACAACACCTTCCAGTCGGCCTCCGCGGCGCTGGAGAAGCTGTCGGGCGTCCTGGAGGAGGATCCGACCGTCCGCGAGCCGGAGCATCCCGTGCCGCTGCCGCACGCCCGGGGGACGATCCGCTTCGACCGCGTGCACTTCTCCTACGTACCGGAGCGGTCCGTGCTGCCCGGACTGGACCTGTGCGTGCCGGCCGGGCAGACCGTGGCCCTGGTGGGTACGACCGGCGCGGGCAAGACGACCATCGCCAAGCTGATGTCGCGGTTCTACGACCCGACCGACGGCGAGGTGCTGCTCGACGGGGTCGACCTGCGTCAGCTCAGCGACACGGACCTGCGTCGCGCCGTGGTGATGGTGACCCAGGAGAACTTCATGTTCGACGGGTCCATCGGCAGCAACATCGAGTTCGGCAAGCCCGGCGCCAGTCAGGCCGAGGTCGAGGAGGCGGCCCGCGCGGTCGGGGCGCACGAGTTCATCGCCGCCCTCCCGGAGGGGTACGGCACGGACGTCGGCAAGCGCGGGGCCCGGCTGTCGGCCGGTCAGAAGCAGCTGGTCGCCTTCGCTCGCGCCTTCCTGGCCGACCCGGCGGTGCTGATCCTGGACGAGGCCACGTCGAGTCTCGACGTGCCCAGCGAGCGGCTGGTCCAGCAGGCGCTCCGCACGATCCTGGCCGACCGGACCGCGGTGATCATCGCGCACCGGCTCTCGACCGTGGAGATCGCCGACCGGGTCCTCGTGCTGGAGCACGGTCGGGTGATCGAGGACGGCACCCCGGCCGATCTGGTGGACGAAGACGCCGGGCACTACGCGTCGTTGCACCGGGCCTGGCGGGACTCGCTGGCCTGACCTCTCCCAGATCCACCACGAGCTGGGTCGGGCGTGGCCGTCGGTCGGTCGGGACTGGCACGCTGGGGCGGTGAGACCGGTGATCCCCTGGGCCGACGGCACTCCTGGGGTCGTGCGGCTGCCCTCGGGCCGCCTGGTGCGGGGGCGCGGTCTGCGACGGCCACCGCCGGCTGGAGCGCCGGCGACCCTGGCCGTGCACCTGGCCGGGCGCCGGCCCGGCCCCACGACGTGCGAGCAGCAGTGGATCCGATGGCGGGACTTCTGGGTCCCGTCGGACTACGACGAGGCGCGCCGGGTGTTGGTCGACGCCCACGGCCGGGCGGCCCAGGACCGGGTGGAGATCACCTGTCGGGGCGGCGTGGGCCGGACCGGAACCGCGCTCGCGGCGTTGGGGATCCTCGACGGATCCCCCGCACCCGACGCTGTCCGCTGGGTCCGGGCGACCTACCATCCGCGGGCGGTGGAGGTCCCGTGGCAGCGACACTTCCTCCGCTGGCTCGCCTCGCCCAGGCGTGACGCCGACTGAGCCGTCACCCGTCCACCCCGGGGGACCGGTGCCGGCCCGCTGGCCGGTGGGCCGCTGCGGCCGTCGCCCATCACCCGGTGGAGGAGGTCGATCCCGGCAGCCCGGTGGGGTACGACAACCGGATCAGCACCTCACCGACCGTGGCCACCTGGGGCACTCCCGGCGGGGGCGCCGGTCGGCGGATCACCACGACCGGGACGCCGAGATCGCGCGCCGCGGCGAGCTTGGCGGCGGTGTGGTCCCCGCCCGAGTCCTTGGTGACCAGCAGATCCGACCCTGCCGCGCTCATCAGAGCGTGTTCGTCGGCGTAGGCGTACGGGCCCCGGGAGCGGATCACGCGCCAGCGCCCGGGCACCGTGATGCTGGGCGGGTCGACCACGCGTACGGTCACGTCCCGGCCGGCCCAGGGCAGGAACCGGTCGAGCGACTGGCGTCCGGTGGTCAGCAGGGGGCGCTCCGCCGAGGCGCCGGCGACCACCGCCGCGTCGGTCGAGGCGACCCAGGTCCAGCGGGTGGCGTCGGGGTGGTCGCGCCAGCCGGGGCGCTGCAGTCGGAGCAACGGTGTGCCGGTGCGGGCGGCGGCGGCGGCGGCGTGGGCCGAGATCTTCGCGGCGAACGGGTGGGTGGCGTCGATGACGGCGCCGATCTCGTGCTCGGTCAGGTAGACCGCCAGGCCGTCCACCCCGTCGCGCGCAGCGGTGCTGAAGCCGCCGACCCGGACGTCGCCGACCGGGAGGGCGGGATCTCGGACCCGGCCGGCCAGCGAGCTGATCACCGGCCGGCCGGCGGCGACCAGGTCCGCCGCCAGGGCCCGGGCCTCGGCCGTGCCGCCCAGGATCAGGACGGCCGAGCCAGCGGCGATGGGCACCGCGCTCAGGCTCGGGCGAGCCGGACGACGACGGCCACCGCCAGCGCGGCGTCGCCGACCATGGTCGCCAGCCGGGTCGAGCGCGCGATGTCGCCGCCCTCGGGCGCGCGGCCGTCGCCGAGCGTGCCGCGGTCGGAGACCTCGCCGGCGTAGGTGTTGCTGCCCCCGAGCCGCACCCCGAGTGCCCCCGCGAAGGCCGCCTCGACGACGCCGGCGTTGGGGCTGGGATGTGCTCCAGCGTCCCGGCGCACGGCCGCGACTGCCTCGCTGGGCGAGCCGCCGATCCAGGCGGCCCCGAGAGCGGCGAGCGCCCCGGCCACGCGGGCGGGCACCCAGTTGGCGGCGTCATCGAGCCGCGCGGACGCCCAGCCGAACTGCTCGTAGCGGGGCGACCGATGCCCGACCATCGCGTCCAGCGTGTTCACGGCGCGGTAGCCGAGCAACCCGGGCAACCCGGCCGCCGCCCCCCACAGCAGGGGTGCGACCACGGCGTCCGAGCTGTTCTCGGCCACGGACTCGACGCCGGCCCGGGCGACGCCGGAGGCGTCCAGCGTCGTGGTGTCCCGGCCGACCAGCCGGGCCACCTGCCGACGCGCGGCCGGGAGGTCCTCGGCGCCCAGGTGGTCGGCGACCGCCTCCGCCTCACGGACCAGCGACCGCCCCCCGAGCACCGTCCAGGTGACCGCCGCGGTCAGCACCCCGGTGAGGAGCGGGTACCGGCGGCAGCGATGCTCGAGCAGCACACCCGCCGCGACCGGGACTCCGACCGCCACCACCGTGAACACGGCGCCCCGGCGGCGATCGTCGGCGTACACCTGTTGCTCCAGCCAGCCGGCGGCTCGGCCGAAGCCGGCCACCGGGTGCCAACGGGGCGGATCGCCGAGCAGCCGGTCGAGGACGTAACCGGCGATCAAGCCGCCGGCGGGGGCGAGCCGTCGGGCGGCGGGGGTGAGGCGTCGAGCGGCGCGAGCGAGCATGGACATCGAGAAACACCGTAGCGGCCCGGCCGTCGGTCGACCTCGGGCAGGATGGGCGGGTGAGTCGACGCGTCCTGATCACCGGTGGGGTCCGGTCGGGCAAGTCGGCGTACGCCGAACGGCTGCTGGCCGGGCGGGCCGGTGTGACCTACCTGGCCACCGGTCCCGTGCCGGATCCGGACACCGATCCCGACTGGTCGGCGCGGATCGACGCCCACCGGAGCCGACGCAGTCCGCTGGGCTGGACGACCGTGGAGACCGCCGACCCGGCCCGGGCCCTGCGCGCGGCGGACGGGCCGGTGCTGGTGGACTGTCTGGGCACCTGGTTGACCGCCTGTCTGGACGAGCTGGACGCGTGGCAGCGTCCGCCGGCCGCGTGGCAGCCCGCGTGGGAGCAGCGGACGGATGCGTTCCTGCGGGCCTGGCGCGACGCCGACGTGGTGGGGGTGACCAACGAGGTCGGCTGGGGGCTGGTGTCCGAGCACCGGTCGGGCCGGCTGTTCGCGGACCTGCTCGGCCGCCTCAACCAGCAGGTCGCGGCGGCCAGCGACGAGGTCGTGCTGATGGTGATGGGCCGCCCGATCCTGCTGTGAGGAGGCCGTGGTTGCGGCCGACGACCTCCGTCGTGATCACGTGTTCGGGCGAGAACGTACGGTGTGCCCATGGCCCGCTCGCCCCTCCACCGCCCGCCGACCATCCTCGAGCTCGACCTGACCCAGCCGCTGGTCGATCCCCGGCCGGGAGATCCCCTCGGCCAGCTGCGTCACCGGGGGCGGCGTCTGCTGCGTCCGACCATCAAGGCCCTGCACGAGGCCGCCGCGGATCCACGGGTCGTCGGCCTGGTCGCGAAGGTCGGCGGTCCGCTGAGCTGGTCGACCATGCACGAGCTGCACCGTGGTCTGCAGCCCTTCCTCGATGCCCGCAAACCGACCGTCGCGTGGGCCGAGACCTTCCCCGACGGACCGTCGGGCACCTGCGCGTACGTCCTCGCCGCCGGCTTCGACGAGGTGTGGCTGCAGCCCGGGGGCGGACTGGGTCTGCTCGGGGTGGCGGTCGAGACGACGTTCCTGCGGGGGGCCCTGGACAAGCTGGGGATCGAGCCACAGCTCGAGCAGCGGTACGAGTACAAGAACGCCGCGGACCGGGTGACGCGCACCGAGTTCACACCGGAGCACCGGGAGTCCCTGGACGCGCTGGCGGCGTCGATCTACACCGACGCGGTGGCGATCATCGCGGCGGGCCGCTCGCTGTCGGCGGAGCGGGTGCGCGAGCTGGTGGACTCCGGCCCACGTACGGCGGCCGAAGCGCTGGAAGCGCGCCTGGTCGATCGGCTCGGGTATCGCGACGAGGTGCTGGCGGCCGTCCGGGAGCGGACGGATCCGACCGCCGAGCTGCTGTTCGCCGACCGCTGGCACCCCCGACCACGGCTGCGGCTGCCCGGTCGGCACCGTGATCGGTTGGCGCTGGTCGAGGTCCGGGGCGGCATCGGATCCGGCCGCAGCCGCCCGGGACCGATGGGCGCCCAGGCCGGCAGCGACACCGTCGCCACCGAGTTGCGCGCCGCCCTCGGCGACGAGCACGTGCGCGGGGTCGTGCTTCGGGTCGACTCGCCCGGCGGCTCCGCGGTCGCCTCCGACGTGATCTGGCGAGAGGTGGGCCGGGTCCGCGGGGCCGGCAAGCCGGTGGTCGTGTCGATGGGGGACGTGGCCGCCTCCGGCGGCTACTACGTCGCCTGTCCGGCGGACCGGATCGTGGCCCTGCCCTCGACCCTGACCGGGTCGATCGGCGTGCTCGGGGGCAAGTTCGTCACCAGTGAGCTGTGGGACAAGATCGGGCTGACCAGCGGCGCGGTCGAGCACGGCGAGCGGGCGCGCATGTGGTCGCTTCGTCGCGGCTTCAGCGACGACGAGCGGGAACGTCTGAACGCGGAGATCGACGCCATCTACGCCGACTTCGTGGCGAAGGTCGCCGCCGGCCGGGGTCGCACGGTCTCCGAGATCGAGCCGTTGGCCCGCGGTCGGGTCTGGACGGGGCGGGACGCGTACGAGATCGGGCTCGTCGACGAGCTGGGTGGACTGCGCGACGCCGTCCGGATCGCGCGACGGCTGACCGGGCTGTCGGAGGACGCTCCGGTCGCAGCCGCGATCCACCTGCCGGTGGTGGCGCGCCTGGGCCAACCCCGCAACAGTGAGGACCCACGAACGGTGGTGGCCGCGGCCGTGCCGTCGGTCGCCGAGCTGGCGTCGTCGGTCGGGGTGCACGGGATCCAGCTGCGGATGCCGGACATCCGGCTTCGGTGACCGCGCTGCACCGTGACGCCGTCGAGGTTCTCACGGCGTGGAGTGGGTCCGGCATCGGCAAGGACCAGCAGAGTCTGGCCGAGGCGTACCTGAGCTATCTCGCCGCGCGGCGGGATGCGATGTGGCGCTCCTGCGAGCCGGGTCACCTGACGGCCAGCGCCCTGGTGCTGTCCGCCGACCGGTCGGAGACCCTGCTCACCCTGCACCCCCGGGTCGGCCAGTGGCTGCAGCTCGGCGGGCACTGCGAACGGGCAGATCTCACGCTGGCGGCGGCGGCGTTGCGGGAGGCCACCGAGGAGTCCGGCATCGATGGTCTGGAGATCGACCCGGTGCCGGTGCGGTTGGACGTGCACGCCCTCACCTGCTCCCTCGGCACGCCGACCCGACACCTGGACGTCCAGTTCCGGGCGTACGCACCGGCCGGTGCGGTGGCCCGGATCAGCAAAGAATCCGATGACCTGGGCTGGCACCGGGTCGATGCTCTGCCGGACGCCGCCGACCGATCGGTGCGGATGCTGGTCGAGGCCTCGCTGCGGTGAGCTGTCGCGACCTCCGAGCGGGTCGGAGTCACACGTCAGCCCGTCGGACCACCATCTTCGCTGGGGTTTGAACCCGAGCGAAGTCGAGGTTCTCGAGTGCCCGCCATCTTCGCTGGGGTTTGAACCCGAGCGAAGTCGGGTTCTCCTGCGCTTTGCGTAACTCATAGGTTACGCTTCGGGTGTGGAGGTCTTCGAGGCGATCGGCGATCCGGTGCGCCGGGAGATCCTGCTGGGTCTGGTGGGTGGCGACCTGAGCGCCGGCGAGATCGCGGGACGGTTCGCCATCTCCCGCCCCGCGGTGAGTCGCCACCTCCGCGTGCTCCGCGAGGCCGGCCTGGTCCGCGATGCGGCGAGCGGGCGACGTCGGATCTATCGGCTGACGCCGGACGGTCTGGCACCGGTGAACGCCTGGCTCGCTGAGCTGGCCGCGCGACCGTCGGCGGACGGCGTCTGGTCTCCCCGCCTGGATGCGCTCGACACCGAGGTCCGCCGCACCCGACGCGAACGCATCCGCCACGCAGCAACCGACGGCTCAGCCGAGACGGCGACCCCAGCACAGACGACGAAGGAGACCGCATGAGTCCGACCCCCACCGGCGAGGTCCGGCGCACCCCAGCGGGACGCGATCTGGTCCTGGTCCGCGACCTGGCCGGCTCGATCGACGACGCCTGGGCTAGCCTGACCGACTCCGAACGCACCGGACGCTGGTTCGCCAGCTGGACCGGGGACGGCCGGGTCGGTGGTGCGATCACGCTCACCCTGGTCGCCGAGGAGGGCACTCCGACGTCGCAGGCCACGATCGAGGCCTGCGAGCCGCCGACCCGGCTGGCCGTTCGTGCCGAGGATGCGGCCGGCGGGTGGGAGCTCGAGGCGATCCTCGAGCCACTGAGCTCGAACCGGACCCGGCTCACCTTCGTGCACCATCTGGCCGACGCCGACCGGGCCGAGCAGATCGGGCCGGGCTGGGAGTACTACCTGGACCGGCTGCTCGCCTCCCGTGCCGATGGTCCGATGCCCGTCTTCGACGACTACTGGCCGTCGATGGGTCCCTACTACGCCGATCGGGACCGGGAGGGTTAACGGGCGGCCGTCGCCGCCAGCAGCATCGCGAGCAGGGTGAGCTCGACGGCGGCCCCCAGGACGTCGCCGGTGATGCCGCCCAGGCGGCGGACAGCGACCCGGACGACCCCGTACGCGGCCGCGGCGCCGACCAGCACCGCCGCTGGTCCGCTCCACCAGGTGGCCCCGGCCAGCATCCCGGCACCGACGACCACGGCACCCGTGAGGGCCCAGGTCGCGATCAGCACCGAGACGGAGACCGATCCGGCGACCGCCGAGCCGAGACCCCCTGCACGGGCCGCCGGGACCCCGGCCCGACACCCGATCAGCAGGGCGGCCCGGGAGGCGGCGATGAGGGCGATCAGCAGGGCGGCGTGGCGGGCGTCGGCGACGAGCACCGACGCCGCGGTCGCCTGACCACCGAGCACGAGCAGCAGCGCCACGACCCCCATGGGTCCCACGTCGCCGCGGCGCATGATGTCCAGGGCCTTCTCGCGGTGCCGCCCCGACCCGAGTCCGTCCACGGTGTCGGCGAGACCGTCCAGGTGCAGGGCGCGGGTGCCGAGCGCGAGGACCGCGACCACCACGATCCCGGCCAGCAAGGGGGGCCAGCCGGTCCGGCCGGCCGACCAGCCCAGCGCAGCCGCAACGAGCGCGAGCGGCAGCACCGCCAGCGGCGCGAGGGCCATCGCCCGACCCGCGACCGTGCGGTCCACGACGTCTGGAGGTCGCACCGGGATGACCGTCAGCGTGCCGACCGACAGCCGCCAGGCCGACCTCCCGCTCACGTCAGGTCGGCGAGCAGCGCCATCTGCGACAGCAGCAGGGCGGCGGAGCGGACCAGCGGCACCGCCGTCACGGCTCCGCTGCCCTCACCGAGACGCAGGCCCAGATCGAGCAGCGGCACCAGTCCCAGCTTGTCGGTGGCCAGCTGCTGGGCCGGTTCGGTGGAGCGGTGTCCCGCGGCCCACCAGGCCGCGCAGCCCGGCGCCAGGTCCTCGGCCACGGAGGCCTCGGCCAGGGAGACGATCCCATCCAGCAGCACCGGCACGCCGGTGCGGGCCGCAGCGACCAGGAAGCCGACCCCCGCGGCGAGGTCCGCAGATCCCAGCGCCGCCAGCCGGGTCACCGGGTCGACGACCCGGGCACCGGCGCGGGCCAGGGCACGCTCGATCAACTCGGTCTTGGCAGCCAGCGCCGCGTCGTCGATGCCGGTACCGCGGCCCGTGACCTCTCCCGCCGGAACACCGAAGGTGGCCGCGATCAGCGCCGCCGCCGGGGTGGTGTTGCCGATCCCCATGTCGCCGATGACCAGCAGATCCGCACCGGCGGCGATCTCCTCGGCGGCGATGGCGGCGCCCGCTGCCAGTGCCCGCTCGGTCTCGTCCGGCGTGAGGGCGTCCTCACGGTCGATCGAGCCGGAGGACCGTCGGATCTTGTGCGCACGCACCTCGGCCGGCAGGCCGGTCAGGTCCGCGTCCACCCCGATGTCGAGCACCCGTACGGACACATCGTGCTGCCGTGCCAGCACGCTGACGCCCGCGACACCGTCCACGAACGCACCGACCATCGCGGCGGTGACCTCGCGTGGGTACGCCGACACGCCTCGGCCCGCCGCCGTCACCCCGTGGTCGCCGGCCAGCACCACGGCCCGGACGTTCGCGGGCGGCGCGGCGGGGCAGGCACCGGCGCAGGCGGCCCACCAGACGGCGAGGTCTTCCAGCCGGCCGAGAGCCCCCATCGGTTTGGCCAGCGCGGCAACCCGCTCGCGCGCCTGTCGGGCGATCTCTGCCGAGGGGGGAGCGAGCAGGAGCTCGTCGGACATCGTCGAGCTCCGGCTCAGCTGCGGACGTCGGCCAACGGACGCTCCGGTGCGGCCGACCGGTTCAGCCGACCGACGAGCTCGGCCAGCACCACCGCGAGCACCGTCCAGAGCGTGAGCTGCGTCAAGAAGCTGGCCCGGCGGAAGTCGTACAGCACGGACGCCGGGAAGGTGTCCGGGACCTCGTTGTAGTGCGGCAGCACGGCCATCACCACCAGCATCACGACGACGTACCCGGCGATGCCGATCAGGGTGGCGTGCCAGCCACCGACCCGCGCGCTCAGCCGCCGCCCGACCAGCACGGCGGTCACCGCGGCGATCAAGGAGATGGCCAGGGCGATGAAGTAGAGCGCACTGCGCAGCCCGATCGTGTCGCCGCTGCCCACCGCCGGCGGATTGGGCGGATAGATCAGGAAGGGGACGGCGTAGACCGCGACGAACCCCATGCCCGCGACCGCCAGGGTCGTGGCCCGCGGTGCGAGCCGGCCGAAGCGGCCCATCGCCATGGCGCTGAGCACCCCGACCAGCCCGCCCAGGGTGACACCGGCGACGAGCAGCCCGGTCAGCAGGCCGAGGGTGGACTGCAGGGAGCGGGGCACCTCGACGTCCCCGGCCGCGGGTGCTTCCGCCTCGGCGTGCTCGGCAGTCTCGGTGCCCGTGCCGTGGCTGTGGCCACCGGCGGAGTCCTCCAGGGCGATGGCCGCGCGCACCGGCGGCTCACCGACCACGTAGGCGACACCGAAGGCCGCGAAGGCCGCGATCAGTCCCGCGAGCAGGCCGCGGACCAGGAAGTCACGGGCACTCATCGAGGGGCTCAGTGGCACGGGAAACCGAGCAGGTGCCGGCTGTCGTGAACCCATTCGTGCACCGCGTTGCCGGCGATGAGGGTGGTGGCACCCTCCTCGGCGGAGACGAAGTAGAGGCCGACGACGGCGAGCAGAGCGGCGAACAACAGCCACGGCAGCAGCTGCCGGACGGACAGCTGCGGGACGGCGACGACGCCGGGCGCGCCGGGCGTCGAGACGGCTTCGGTGGGGCTGGTCATGTGTCCTCCTGGGTTGCGGCGACCCGGTATCGGGAACTGGTCGGAGGCGGGTCTGACTCGGCACCTCGGCAGTCGTTGATGCCTCGGTTCCATACAGTGGCGCGACCGTGTCGGAATCCCACCGACTTCCAGCCCTCCGTCGAACTCGTGCACTCTATCGGCTCCAGCACGATCGTGGAGAGGCTGCCTTCCGCGCTCCTGTTCGAGGCGTTCAGCGTGCTGGTGCTCGCGCCGGGCGTCTGATCCGTACGGGCTGACGCGGCGTCAGAGCTCGCGCTCCTCGAAGACGAGCATGGTCGCGCCACCGGTGGCGAAGTTCGCCAGGTCGCCGGCGGCGGCGCCGCCCTCGGCCGAGCTCAGCGCCGCCTGCAGGTCCGTCATCGAGTCCCAGGTCAGGGTGGCGACCCGGTGGTGCTCCGAGGGGCCCGCGGGTGTTCCGACCGGGCCGACGCTGGCGGTGAACGAACGGACTCCGGGAACCGCCTTGGCAATCGGGGTGTGCGTGTGCTCGTAGTAGGTGTCGAATGCTTCCGCGTCCTGCGGATGGCCGTACAGGACGACGATCTTCGCGACCATGGTGTCTCCTCGGGAGGGTGCTGTGGCGACAACGCTAGGCCTGAGCCGGCCGACGACCATGCCCTATCGTGCAGTCTTCAGGCCTCGAAGCCCGCGACCGCTCCGATCACGGTGATGGCCGGTGGCGTGATGTGGGCCGTCGCGGTCGCCTCCGCGATCGTGGCCAGGGTGGCCCGGACGCTGCGTTGGGAGGGTAGCCCGGCATCGGCGACGGTGGCGGCCGGGGTGGCCGGATCCATCCCCTGGTCGACCAGCTCGGCCGACACGGCGGGCAGGGTGGCGACCCCCATCATGATCACCAGGGTGGTGTTGGCGCGAGCCAGCGCCGACCAGTCCAGGGTGCTGCCGGGATGGTCCGGGGGCAGGTGCGCCGAGACGATGGTGACGCCCTGGGTGAGGCTGCGATGGGTCAACGGGATGCCCGCCAACGCGGGGGCCGCGATCGCCGAGCTGACTCCCGGGATGACGGTGACCGGGACACCGGCCTCGGCGCACGCGAGCAGCTCCTCGCCGCCGCGGCCGAAGATGAAGTTGTCGCCACCCTTCAGCCGGACGACCCGCCGGCCCGCCAGCCCGTGCTCCACCAGGAGCTCGTTGATCCGCTCCTGCGACGTGTACTCGCCCCGCGGGATCTTGGCCACGTCGACGATCTCGACGCCGGCGGGCGCCTCGGAGAGCACGGCCAGGGGAGCCAGTCGGTCGCAGACGATCACGTCGGCGCTCTGGATCGCGGCCAGGCCGGCCAGGGTGAGCAACCCGGGATCACCGGGGCCGCCGCCGACCAGGGTGACGTGGCCGACGCCGGCCCGAGGTCCGGGCGCATCCCGGGGGACGTCGGGTGGAGCGAGGCAGAGCCGACCGGCGTCCCGGGCCGCGGTGGAGATCCGATCGTTCTCGGTCGGGTCCTCGTCGGCGGGGACCACCAGCGCGGCGGCGTCGAGATCCGGCGCGGTCCAAGACCGTGGGTGCCAGGTGATCAGCGACCTCGCGGCCAGGTCCCGCACCGTGGTCGGGACAGCGGTGGCGTACACGGTGATCACGGCTCCGGCGGCGTGCAGGTCGGTGATCACTCCGAGCGCCGTCGGGGAGCCTCCGCAGACGACGACCCGGCGTCCGGTGACGTCGAGATCGGGGAGCCTCACGCCTCCTCCCGGATGGCCCGCAGGGTCTTGATCAGGGTGTCTGTGGTCTGCTCGTCGCGGACGGCGATCCTGATCCAGTCGACGCCGAGGCCGGGGAACGTCTCGCCCCGCCGCACCGCGAACCCGCGCTCCCGCAGCCGGACCCGCAAGGTCCCGGGTTCATGATCAGCTGGCAGCCAACCTGCGGCGTCGACCAGCACGAACGGTGCGCGCGACGCCGCCACGACGGACAGACCGAGGTCGATCAGCCCGGCCAGCAGATGGTCGCGACGTCGACTGATCTCCTCGGCCGCGGTGGCCGCGATGGTCCGGGCCGGCGCGGACATGCAGGCGATCATGGCTTCCGCCGCCGGAGTGGACACCGACCAGGGAGGCTGCTGCCGCGACAGCTCCGTGATGACCCGTGGATCGCCGATGGCGTACCCGGCGCGCAGCCCCGCCAGGCCCCAGGTCTTGGTCAGCGACCGCAGCACCAGCACACCGTCCATCGACCCGCTGGTGATCATGGACTCCGGCTCGCCCGGCACCGCGTCCAGGAACGCCTCGTCGACCACCAGCAGGCGACCGGGTCGGATCAGCTCGCGCAGCGTCTCGCCGGGGTGCAGCACCCCGGTCGGGTTGGTGGGGTTGCCGATGATCACCAGATCGGCGTCGGCGGGCACCTCGGTCGGATCGAGGCGGAACCCGTGGTCGGCCGTCAGGATCGTCCGTCGGGGGTGGTGCCCGGCGGCCCGCAGCGCCGCCTCCGGCTCGGTGAACTGCGGGTGCACGACCACTGGCGCGGCCCACCGCCGGGCCCGCGCCAGCAGGGTGAACAGCTCGGCGCCGCCGGCCGACGGCAGCACCCACGAGGCCGGCACGCCGTGGGCCTCGGCGATCGCGTCCCGGGCTCGCCGCGGATCGGGATAGGCGGCCAGATCGTCCACGCTGGCCCGGATCACGTCGGCCAACCATCCGGGCGGGGCCGCGATCCGTACGTTGACCGCCAGGTCGACCAGCCCCTCGGCGATCTCGGAGTCCCCGTGGTGGTCCAGGTCCTCGTGCCGGTGGTCCGGCTCGCCCCTCACCGACTCTTGTGCCGGCGGCGCGAACTGTGCGTGCTCCTGCTCCGAAAGTCCGGCCGCCGGTCGGTCGGCGTACGCGTGGGCGGCGTCGGCGAACCGGGCGGCCAGGGTCGGGTGCCCGGCCCAGTGGGTGTGCAGGTACGAGGCGTGCAGGGTCGGCACACCGGTGTCGGCCGGATCGAGCGAGAACCCGTCGGCGACCCCCTCGAGCAACCAGCCGGGTCGCGCTCCCGCCCTCGGGATGACGGTGGTGCGGTGGAACTCGTGCCCGGTCACCCGGCGCCCCGTCACGCCGAGCAGATGATCATGATCGGCGACCGCCGTGCGGTAGCCCAGCGTCAGCCGTGGCGACATCGCCGCGGCGGCGTCGATGGCCCCCACCATCGGTACGCCGTCGACCGTGCGGCAGAGGTAGAGCAGCCCGGCGCACTCGGCCACCGTCGGCACGCCCGCCGCGATCGCCCGGCGGACGGAGGTGATCATGGACGTGTTGCCGGCCAGCTCGACGGCGTGCACCTCCGGGAAGCCGCCGCCCAGGTAGATCCCGGCCGTGCCCGCCGGCAGCGACTCGTCGGTGACCGGGTCGAAGATCACCGGCTCCAGCCCGGCGGCGGCCAGCAGCTCGGTCGTCTCGCTGTAGCGGAAGGTGAAGGCGCGGCCGCCGGCCACGGCCACCACCGGCCGAGGGGTCCGCGCGTCTGCGATCGGGGCGGCGACCGGGGGACTCCACGGTGCGCCGGTCAGCGGGGGAGCGGAGTATGCGATCGACAGCACCTGCGTCAGGTCGACGTGTGCCGCGATCTGAACCGCCAACCGGTCCAGCGTGGCGATCGCATCGGGCCGTTCGGCCACCGGCACCAGGCCCAGATGGCGTGACGGCGCCTCGATGCCGGCGTCCCGCGGCAGCACCCCGAGGACCGGGATACCGGTCGCCTCCAACGCCGAGACGACCTCGTCGGAGTGGCGTACGGTGCCGGCCTTGTTCAAGATCACTCCGGCGATGTGCGTGTCCGGGTCGAAGGTGTGCAGACCGTGCACCCAGGCTGCGGCGGTCCGCGACACCTGCGAGATGTCCAGCACCAGCACGACCGGCGCCTTGATCACCCGGGACACGTGCGCCGTGGAAGCCCAGCCGTCGCTGTCGATCCGACCGTCGAAGAGACCCATCACCCCTTCGACCACCGCGACGTCGGCCGGGGTCGGGACCTCGCAACCGTGCAGCAGCAGCGGTACGAGCAGATCCTCCCCACACAGAAAGGGATCCAGGTTGCGACCGGGGCGCGCGGTGGCCAGGGCGTGATAACCCGAGTCGATGAAGTCGGGGCCGATCTTGAAGCCGGCCGGTTCGAGTCCGTCAGCGCGCAGCGCGGCCAGCAGCCCGGTGGCCACGGTGGTCTTGCCGTGCCCCGAGGCCGGTGCGGCGACCACGAGCCGCGGCAGCCGATGCTCCGTCGACGTCGGAGCGGCGGTGCGGGCGGCAGTGGTCACCACTCGATCCCCCGTTGACCCTTCTGCCCTTGGTCGAACGGGTGGGTGATCTTGGTCATCTCGGTGACCAGATCGGCGATCTCGATGATCTTGGGATCGGCCCGGCGCCCGGTGATGATCACGTGCTGGTGTCCGGGCCGCTCGGCCAGGGTGGCGACCACGTCGTCCACCTCCACCCAGCCCCAGGCGATCGGGTAGGTGAACTCGTCCAGCACGTAGAGCGTGTGCGTCTCGGCCGCCAGCCGTCGCTTGATCTCCGCCCAGCCCTCGGCGGCCGCCTGCGCATGATCGTCGTCGGAGCCGGTCTTGCGGGACCAGGACCAGCCGGAGCCCATCTTGTGCCACTCGACGGGTCCACCGGCCCCGGTCGTGGCGTGCACCTCGGCCAGGGTCTCGAGCGCCGTCTGCTCGCCGATCCGCCACTTGGCCGACTTGACGAACTGGAACACGCCGATCGGCCAGCCCTGGTTCCACCCCCGCAGCGCGAGCCCGAACGCCGCGGTCGACTTCCCCTTCCCGTCGCCGGTGTGCACGATCAGCAGCGGTCGGTTGCGCCGCTGCCGCGTGGTCAGACCGTCCGCGGGAACCGCCGCGACCTCGCCCTTCACGCCGCCCTCCGACGGCTGTTGGCCGCCATGGGGACGTGCCGTCCCGCGGCGGCCACGTCGGCCAGGGCCTCGGCGTTGACCTCGGCCAGCTTGACGTACTGCGCCTGCAGGTCCTCGGCCAGTCCGACCGCCAGCCCCAGACTCATCCGACCGGACTCGCAGTCGACCACCACGGCGTCGACCCCCAACCCGCTCAGGTAGGCGGCCGCCTGTCGCGACCGTGCCAGCGCGTCGGGCCCGGCGGTGGCGCGGCCGTCGGTGACCACGACCAGCAGCGGGCGCCGGCGTGGGTCGCGGATCCGTTCCCAGCGCAGGGTCTGCGCCGCGCAGAGCAGTCCCTCGGCCAGCGGCGTACGACCCCCGCTGGGCACCTCCTCCAGGCGCCGGGCGGCCACCTCGACCGAGGAGGTGGGCGGCAGCGCGAGCGTCGCTCCGGCCCCTCGGAAGGTGATCAGACCGACCTTGTCCCGACGCTGATAGGCGTCCAGCAGCAGCGACAGCACCGCTGTCTTGACTTCGGCCATGCGCTTCCTGGCGGCCATCGACCCGGACGCGTCGACGCAGAAGAGGACCAGGTTGGACTCCCGGCCCTCGGTCACGGCGGTGCGCAGATCGTCGCGGGAGAACCGCAACCGGTCCCCGGGCTGCCGGCCCCGGCGCCGTTGCTCGGTGGCGGCCGCCCGGACGGTGGCCGGAAAGTGCAGTCGACTGCCCGCGGTCGGTGTGGCGCCGACGGTCCGACCGACGCTGGTCAGGGCCCGGCTCCGGCGGCCGGCCTCGCCCTGACCGGTGCCGCGGGCGGTCAACAACCGGGCCCGGTAGGGCTGAAACGCCTGCGCGACACTCACCGGGGACGGCTGCCCGGGCTGGTCAGCCGGACGGTCGACGGGATGGCTCCGATCGGCTTCCGCCCGGCTCTCGACCGGCTCGCCACCCTCGGGAGGCGTCGCCGACCCCTCACTGTCGTCGGGCGCCGGGGAGTCTGCGTCGGGGTCGGTGCTGGGCGGCTCCGGTGGCGGCTCTGGCTCCGGTTCCGGCTCCAGGTCGTCGTCCCCGAGCAGCCGGTCCAGCAGGTCCTCGTCCAGTCCGGGGGCATCGAACGGGTTCCGGCGACGACGGTGGGGGAGGGCCAGCCGCGCGGCGGCCCGGATGTCGGCCCGGGTCACCTCGGTCCGGCCGTGCCAGGCCGCATGGGCGACCGCAGCGCGGGCGGTGACGATGTCGGCGCGCATGCCGTCCACCTCGAAGCCCGCGCAGACGGCGGCGATCTTGGTCAGAGCCCAGTCCGAGAGCTCGACCTGACCCAAGCGCTGCTGCGAGGCCGCCAGCTGTGACCGCAGCGCCTCCTCCTGATCGGCGAACCGCGCCACCAGGGCCGCCGGGTCGGCGTCGTAGGCGAGTCGTCGGCGGACGACTTCCGAGCGCAGCGCGGGATCCCGCGGGGCCGCCACCTCGACCGTCAGCCCGAACCGGTCGAGCAGCTGCGGGCGCAGCTCACCCTCTTCGGGGTTCATGGTGCCGACCAGCACGAGTCGGGCCGCGTGGGCCACGGACACGCCGTCGCGCTCCACCGTCGAGCGCCCCATCGCCGCGGCGTCCAGCAGCAGGTCGACCAGGTGGTCGTGCAGCAGGTTCACCTCGTCGACGTACAGGATCCCGCGGTGCGCCGCCGCCAGCAGCCCGGGCTCGTAGCTGACCCGGCCGGACCCGAGGGCCTGCTGGAGGTCGAGCGAGCCGATCACCCGGTCCTCGGTGGCACCGACCGGGAGCTCGACGAGTCGGGCCGCCCGGCGGACCACGATGATGTCGGTGTGCGGACCGTCCGGGCAGGACGGGTCGGGATCGGCCGGGTCGCAGGAGAAGCGGCAGCCGTCGACGACCAGCTGATCGGGCTGCACGGCGGCCAGCGCGCGCACCATCGTGGACTTGGCCGTGCCCTTCTCGCCACGGACCAGAACCCCGCCGACCTCGGGCGAGATCGAGGTCAGGACCAGGGCCAGGGCCATGTCGTCGGAGCCGACCACGGCCGAGAACGGAAAGGTGCGCACGATCGGGTACAGGCCTCCTCACGGGTGTCCACGCCCGCAGTCGTCGGGGTCACCGCCGGCCTCGGCGGCGGGCGGCAGGGATGTTCTGACTGACCGCTCCGCCGGAGACGGAGGGCTTCACAGTGGCGGGACCGTTCCAGATCTTCCCTGGATTCCTCACCTGTCGCCGTCGCCGATCCTCCCACACCTG
This sequence comes from Microlunatus sp., assembly GCA_036524985.1. GTDB lineage: Bacteria > Actinomycetota > Actinomycetes > Propionibacteriales > Propionibacteriaceae > Microlunatus. The sequence goes on from DATDBH010000158.1 coordinate 43,553, forward strand.
GTCGCGTACGGTGGTCCGCGTGATGCGGCTGGACGTCGTCGGGGTGCCGGCCGGGGGCTGGTCCGAGCTGGGTCAGGCGGCGCGCACCCTGATCGCCGCCGCCGAGGTCCTGATCGGCGGACGGCGTCACCTCGACCTGGTTCCCGGCGACGCGGGTCGGGCCGAGCGACTGACCTGGCCGAGCCCGCTGCGTCCCGCCCTGCCGGGTCTGCTGGACGGCTGCGCCGGACGGCGGACGGTGGTGCTGGCCAGCGGTGATCCGCTGGTGTCGGGCATCGGCATCACGCTGATCGATCTGCTGGGCCCGGACGCGGTACGGATCCACCCCGCCGTCTCGTCGGTCGCGCTGGCCGGGGCCCGGATGGGCTGGGCCAGCGACACCGTACAGATGGTCACCGTGGTCGGCCGGGACCTGGATCTGGTCCGGCGTCACCTGGCCCCCGGGCAGCGGCTGATCGTGTTGTCGTCGGGCGCCGAGACGCCCGCGGCACTGGCCGAGCTGCTGATCGGGGCCGGCTACGGGCCGAGTGCGCTGACCGTGCTCGGCGACCTGGGCACGACCTCGGAGTGCCGCTTCCGGGCGCTGGCCGCCGACGTCGACGGATGGAGCGACCTGCCGGCCTTGAACCTGGTCGCGGTCGAGTGCCGGGCCATGGCCGGCACCCGACCGCTCGGCTTCGGCCCTGGGCTGCCCGACGACGCGTACGCCAACGACGGCCAGCTGACCAAGCGGGATCTGCGGGCTTCGGCCCTGTCCCGGTTGGCTCCGTTCCCCGGCCAGCTGCTCTGGGACCTGGGGGCGGGTGCCGGGTCCATCGCCATCGAGTGGGCGCGGACCGATCCCCGCTGCCGAGCGATCGCCATCGACCGCACCCCCGACCGGGCCGCCCGGATCACCGCCAACGCAGCCCGGCTGGCCGTGCCGGGTGTCCAGGTGATCACCGCCGACGTGATCGAGGCGCTGGACTGGCTGCCGCAGCCGGACGCGGTGTTCATCGGCGGCGGAGCGGACCTGGACCTGGTCCGGCGGTGCTGGCACCGGCTGCCGAGCGGGGGCCGGCTGGTCGCCCACGCCGTGACGGTGGAGACCGAGCAGATCCTGCTCGAGGCCTGGCGCGGTTTCGGCGGCGAGCTGGTCCGGATCGGGGTCGAGAAGCTGGAGGCGCTGGGTGGCTTCCACGGCTGGAAGCCCACCCGGGCGGTCGTCCAGTGGAGCGCGATCCGGGACTCTCACACCGGGCCCCGCTGATGACCCGATTCGCTGACGCACTCCTCACTCCTCCCACGCACTCCTTGCAGCGCGTGCGTGAGCACACGGAGGAGTGCGTCAGCGGGGTGGGGAGGCTGCGCCCGTGACCGTGCACTTCATCGGCGCCGGCCCGGGAGCTGCGGATCTGCTCACGGTGCGGGCGGTACGGCTGCTCGCGGCGTCGCCGGTCTGCGTCTACGCCGGCACCTACCTGGACACCGAGGTGCTGTCCCACTGTCCGCCGGACGTCACCCTGATCGACTCAGCGGGACTGTCGCTGGACGAGATCACCGCGCACCTGGTGGTCGCTCACGCGGCCGGCGCCGACGTCGCCCGGCTCTGCTCGGGAGACCCGTCGCTCTCTTCGGCCCTGGCCGAGCAGGCCCGCCGGCTGGACCGGGCGGGGGTGCCCTGGGACGTCACCCCCGGGGTGCCGGCCTACGCCGCCGCCGCAGCCGTCCTCCGGCGCGAGCTGACCGTGCCGGAGCTCGCCCAGACGGTGATCTTGACCCGGCTCCAGGCGGCCTCGACGGCGATGCCGGCGTCGGAGTCGCTGGAGCAGCTCGCGGCGACGGGGGCGACGCTGGTCCTGCACCTGGCGATCCGGCGGACCCGCGAGCTGGCCGCGGGGCTGACCGCCAGCTACGGGCCGGACTGCCCGGTCGCCGTCGTGTCGCGGGCCACCCAGCCCGACGAGCTCGTCCTGCGAGGAACCCTGGTCGACATCGGCGCGCGGGTGGAGGCGGCCGGGCTCCGGCAGGCGGCCGTGATCATCGTCGGCCCGGCGCTGGCCGCCGAGGGCTTCGTCGACTCGCACCTCTACGGCACCCGGATAGCCCAGCGTCGATCGTCGGAGAATCTGGCCACCGACAACGGTGACGAGCATCCCCGCTGATCGAGGCCGGTGATCAACCCGCCGGCGGAAGCAGCATCACGCCGGCCGCGTAGCTGACCCCCAGTGTTCCCAAGCCCACGATCAGGGTCCGGATGATCGTGCGACGAGCGGACAGGAAGGCCGAGCGGGCCGCGATGATCGAGGTGACCGTCAGCGACACCACGACGGCGATCAGCACCGCGATCGCGTCCAGGGCGAGCGGGGCGACGAAGGTGATCAGCAGCGGGATGCTGGACCCGACCGCGAACGAGATGCCGGCGGCGAGTCCGATCAGCACCGGTCCCCGCGCAGGGGGAATCTCGTCGATGCCGTACTCGGTCTCGAGCTGCGCGGCCAGCGGGTCCTCGGCGTGCAGCTGCTCGGCAACCTCCCGGGCGAGCTCCGGCGTCAGTCCACGCCCGACGTAGTGCTCGACGAGCTCCGCCAGCTCGTCATCGGGATTGGCGTCGAGCAGTGCCTGCTCGTAGGCGACGGTGGCGAGCTGCGCATCGCGCTCGGACGCCGCTTCGGCCCACTTGGCGCCGCCGACGGCCAGCGCGCCGGTGATCGTGGCCGCCAAGGCTGCGGTGATCAACAGCTGGTCGTCGGCGCCGGCACCGGCGAAACCCTCGAGCAGACCGGCGGTGGCGATGATCCCGTCGTTGGCGTCGACGACCCAGCTCTGGACGACTGGCCCGGTGAGGCGGGCGCGCAGGCGCCGCCACAGCGGCGCCTCGGGTGCCTCCATCACGTCCCTCCACCGGCCGCCGATTCCGGCGTCAGTCTGGCACGGACTGCCCCGCTCCCACCGCGTCCTCAGGGTCGGCGAGTGCGGCGTGCGGCGCCGGATCTGGGAGGTGGTGTCGACGCCCGGACTTGATCCGCATCGCGGAAGACATTTTTCACGGGGGTCTAGCGCTCGGAACAATCCTCCATTACTGTTCCCCCATCGCTCCACTCGTCGTTCGCATGGATAACCGACGGATTGGGGCCACGACCAGGCCGTTCGAACCATGCACCCGTTCTCCATGGCGGAGGACGGCGCCCCGTTGGGGCGCTTTGGTGTGTCGTGGATTGGAGCGTGATGACGGTGTCCCGCGTGTGTGTCAATGGTGAGTTCCGTGCCCTCGGCGAGGTCGGCGGTGCCACGACGCTGTTGGACTGGCTGCGGTCCGACGGGTTGACCGGCACCAAGGAGGGCTGCGCCGAGGGCGAGTGCGGCGCCTGCGCCGTGGTGGTCCTCAGACCCGATGCCGACGGCGAGCGGAGCACGTGGACCGCGATCAACTCCTGCCTGGTGCCGGCGGCAGCCCTCGACGGCCAGGAGGTCGTCACCGCGGAGGGACTCGGGACGCCCGCAGCGCTGCACCCCGTCCAGCGGGAGATGGCGGTTCGCGGCGGCTCGCAGTGCGGCTACTGCACCCCCGGTTTCGTCTGCTCGATGGCCGCGGAGTTCTACCGGCGGGGTCGCTGCGGATCGGGGGCCGGCGCGGAGACCGAACACGCCCGAGAGGCGCCGGCCGCCGACCACGAGCACGGACCCAACGGCTTCGACCTGCACGCGCTGAGCGGCAACCTGTGCCGTTGCACCGGCTACCGGCCGATCCGCGATGCGGCGTACGCGCTGGAGAACCCGGAGCCGACCGACCCGCTGCTGGCCCGTACGGCCGAGGCTGCCCCGTCTCCGGTGCCGGCCACGACCACCGGACCGTTCGGCGACTACGTGCGGCCGGCCACGCTGGCCGAGGCCCTCGACCTGCTGGCCCGGCACCCGGACGCGAAGCTGGTGGCCGGCTCCACCGACTGGGGTGTCGACCTCAACCTGAAGCACGCGCGGGCGGAGCTGAGCATCGGCATCGACCGGCTGCCCGAGCTGCGGGCGTACGACATCGGCGACGACGCCATCACCCTCGGTGCCGCCCTGACGCTCTCGGAGATCGAGACCAGGCTGGCCGGTCAGGTGCCGCTGCTGGCCGCGCTGTTCCCCCAGTTCGCCTCCCGACTGATCCGCAATTCCGCCACCCTGGGAGGGAATCTGGGCACCGGGTCCCCGATCGGAGACTCCCCACCCGTGCTGCTCGCCCTGGACGCGTCTTTGGTCCTGGTGTCCGCAGCAGGGGAGCGAACCGTCCGGCTCGCCGACTACTTCACCGGCTACCGGCAGACCCTGCGACGGCCCGACGAGCTGATCGGGAGCATCGTCGTCCCGCAGCCGCTGTCGCCCCTGACCGCTTTCCACAAGATCGCGAAGCGTCGGTTCGACGACATCTCCAGCATCGCCGTCGCGTACGCGCTCAGCCTCGCCGACGACGGCACGGTCGCGGAGATCATGATCGGGATCGGCGGTGCCGCGGCGACGCCGCTGCGGGCCACAGCGACGGAGGACCTCCTGCGCGGTAGAGCCTGGACGGTCGAGACCGCCGACGCGGCCGCCGCAGTGCTGGCCACCGAAGGCACCCCCATGGATGATCACCGGGCGTCGGCGGCCTTCCGCTCGGCGATGCTCGGCCAGTCGGTGCGCAAGTTCTTCGTGGAGACGCAGGAATCCCAGCAGCTCGGAGGTGTGGCATGACGGCGGTGGAGGAGCGGACGCCGCACGCGACCGGGTCCCTGGCCGATCGCCCGTCCGGCTCCAAGGTCGGCCTGGAGCTGCCGCACGAGGCCGCCAACCTGCACGTCACCGGTGCTGCGCTCTACACCGATGACCTGATCATGCGCACCAGTCACGTGCTGCACGCCTGGCCGGTGCAGGCGCCGTACGCTCGCGCCCTGATCACCGACCTGAGGGTGAAGCCGGCGTACGACGTCGACGGTGTGGTTCGGGTGCTGACCGCCGACGACGTGCCAGGCGTCAACGACGCCGGCATCAAGCACGACGAGCCGCTGTTCCCCTCCGAGGTGATGTTCCACGGGCACGCCATCTGCTGGGTGCTGGGGGAGACCCTGGACGCCGCTCGCCGGGGCGCGGAGGCGATCGAGGTCGACTACGAGCCGCTGCCGAGCCTGATGACCCTCACCGAGGCGATCCAGGCCGAGTCGTTCCAGGGCCACCACCGCACCGTGTCCCGGGGCGACGCGGCGGCCGGGTTGGCCGCCGCCACCCGACGGTTCACCGGCGAGTTCGAGTTCGGCGGCCAGGAGCACTTCTACCTGGAGACGCACTGCTCGCTCGCCCTGGTCGACGAGAACGGCCAGATCTTCGTGCAGTGCTCCACCCAGCATCCCTCGGAGACCCAAGAGATCGTCGCCCACGTGCTGGGGCTGGACTCCCACGCCGTGACCGTGCAGTGCCTGCGGATGGGCGGCGGCTTCGGTGGCAAGGAGATGCAGCCGCACGGGTTCGCCGCGATCGCCGCCCTGGGTGCGACGCTCACCGGTCGGCCGGTCCGGTTGCGGCTGAACCGCACCCAGGACATGACCATGTCCGGCAAGCGGCATCCCTTCCACGCCAGCTGGGAGATCGGCTTCGACGACGATGGCTTGATCACCGGGCTGCAGGCCACCCTGACCAGCGACGGTGGCTGGAGCCTCGACCTGTCCGAGCCGGTGCTGGCCCGGGCGCTGTGCCACATCGACAACGCCTACTGGATCCCGAACATCGAAGCCCACGGGCGGATCGCCAAGACCAACAAGACCTCCCAGACCGCGTTCCGGGGCTTCGGCGGTCCGCAGGGCATGATCGTGATCGAGGACATCCTCGGTCGCTGCGCACCGCTGCTGGGCCTCCCCGCCGAGGAGCTGCGCCGCCGGAACCTCTACTCCGCCGGGCAGTCGACGCCGTACGGTCAGCCGGTCCGACACCCCGAGCGGCTGGCCGACATCTGGGACCAGCTGCAGGCCTTGGCCGACTACCCGAGTCGGCTCGCGGCGCTGGAGGCCTTCAACGCCGAGCACCCGCACACCAAGCGCGGATTGGCGATCACCCCGGTGAAGTTCGGGATCTCGTTCAACCTGACCGCGTTCAACCAGGCCGGCGCCCTCGTCCACGTCTACAAGGACGGCTCGGTGCTGATCAACCACGGCGGCACCGAGATGGGTCAGGGCCTGCACACCAAGATGATCCAGGTGGCCGCGACCGCGCTGGGCGTGCCGCTGTCGGCGGTACGGCTGGCTCCGACCCGGACCGACAAGGTGCCCAACACCTCCGCCACCGCGGCCTCCTCGGGTGCCGATCTCAACGGTGGAGCGATCAAGAACGCCTGCGACCAGATCCGCGAGCGGCTCGCCGAGGTGGCGGGTCGCAAGCTCAACATCCACCCGGCCGACGTCCGCTTCCACGACGGGGTGGTCACCGGCATCGGCTTCCATGATCGCGAGATCAGCTTCGCCGAGCTGGCGCACGCCGCCTACTTCCAGCGGGTCTCCTTGTGGGCGGCCGGTTTCTACCGCACCGAGGGTCTGCACTGGGACGCGGAGCGGATGCAGGGCGAGCCGTTCAAGTACTTCGCGTACGGGGCCGCGTTGGCCGAGGTCGAGGTGGACGGGTTCACCGGCGCCTACCGTTTCCTGCGCACCGACATCGTGCACGACGTCGGCGACAGCCTGTCGCCGCTGATCGACGTCGGGCAGATCGAGGGCGGCTTCGTCCAGGGCGCCGGCTGGCTGACGCTGGAGCAGCTGCGCTGGGATGTCGGTGACGGCCCGAACCGCGGCCGGCTCAACACCCAGGCGGCCTCCACCTACAAGCTGCCGAGCTTCTCGGAGATGCCCGAGACCTTTCACGTGCACCTGTACGAGAAGGCCACCGAGTCCGGGGTTGTCTACGGCTCCAAGGCGGTCGGCGAACCGCCGTTGATGCTGGCCTTCTGCGTCCGCGAGGCCCTCCGGCAGGCGGCGGCGTCCTTCGGGCCACCCGGAACCTCGGTGGACCTGGCCAGCCCGGCGACCCCGGAGGCCGTCTACTGGGCCCTCGACGCCGCCCGCTCCGCGGGAGTCTGATCATGGACTGGTTGAGAGCAGCAACGGAGCTGCGGGCCACCGGACAGGCCGGTGTGCTGATCACGGTGATCGCCGTTCGTGGGCACGCGCCCCGCGACGCCGGCGCCAAGATGGTCGTGGGTCCCGCCCGCACCTGGGGCAGCATCGGCGGAGGCAACCTCGAGGAGGCGGCCATCGCCCGGGCCCGGACCATGATCACCGAGTCGTCGGCCGAGGTCACCACCGTCACCACCCGGCTGAACCCGCACGAGCGGACGGAGTTCGGCCGGCAGTGCTGCGGCGGCGAGGTGACGGTGCTGTTCGAACCGCTGGCGGCCCGGCCCACCGTGGCCATCTTCGGTGTCGGACACGTCGGCTACGAGATCGCCCGGATCGTGTCCCGCTGGGACGCCCGGCTCGTGCTGGTGGACTCGCGCGCCGAGGAGCTGGAGACGCTGCGGCTGGTCGACATCGTCGACGGCACCGCGGACGTGGAAGTGCACCACACCCTGCTCGGCGAGACGGTGCTGGAGCGGCTCCCGGCCGGCTCCCGCGTGCTGATCATGACCCACGACCACGCCGAGGACTTCGCCCTCTGCGACGCCGCCCTGAGACTGCCCGAGGGCCAGCTGGCCGACGTCGGGCTGATCGGCTCGTCGGCGAAGTGGTCCCGTTTCCGCGCCAACCTGCTCGAGGCGGGCCACGAGCCGGAGCGGATCGCCACCATCACCTGCCCGATCGGGCTGCCGGCCATCGCCGGCAAGGAACCCGCGGTGATCGCGGTGTCGGTGACAGCGGCCCTGCTGCAGGACCTGCGCGCTGCGGCGGAGGTTTCTCGATGACGTTGTTCCGCAGCACCATCTTGGACATCGTCGGAGATCCCTTCCGCAGCGACGATCCCGCCGGCACCCTGCGGGCCGAGGACGACGGCGCCCTGCTGGTCACCGACGGCGTGATCGTGGCCCGTGGTCCGTACGCCCGGTTGCGTGCCGAGCACCCGGACGAGCAGACCGAGGACCTGACCGGCGGTCTGCTGCTTCCCGGTCTCGTCGACACCCACGTCCACTACCCACAGGTGCGGGCCATCGGCGGGCTGGGGATGCCGCTGCTCGACTGGCTGGACCGCTGCGCGCTGCCCGAGGAGGCTCGACTCGCCGACCTCGCGTACGCGGTCGCCGTGGCGGAGGAGCTGATGTCCTGCCTGGTCGGGGCCGGCACCACCACGGCGCTGGTCTTCGGCTCCCACTTCGCCACCGCCGTCGACGCCCTCTTCGCCGCCGCGGAGCGTACGGGTCTGCGGATCACGGCCGGCCAGGTAGTCAGCGACCGGATCCTGCGCGACGACCTGCTGACCACGCCCGAGCGCGCCCTGCTCGAGGGGCGTGAGCTGCTGGATCGCTGGCACGGCAAGGGAAAGCTCCGTTACGCCGTTACTCCGCGGTTCTCACTGTCAGCCTCCGAGCCGATGCTGGACGCCTGTGCCGAGCTGCTGACGGTGGCCGACGGCGTGTGGCTCACCAGTCACATCAACGAGAACGGGGCCGAGGTCGACCAGGTCGCCGCCCACTTCCCGGGGCGGTCTCACTACCTCGACACCTATCACCATCACGGTCTGGTCGGCGGTCGGACCGTGCTGGCCCACAACGTTCATCCCACCGACCACGAGTTGGAGGTGATGGCCGCGACCGGCTGCTGGGTCGCCCACTGCCCGACCAGCAACGCCGCCCTGGGCAGCGGGCTGTTCCCCTTCAAGCGGCACGACGCGTACGGCGTCGGAGTGGCGCTGGGATCCGACGTCGGCGCCGGCACCGGTTTCTGCCTGATCAAAGAGGGGCTGCAGGCCTACTTCGCCCAACAGCTCCTCGGACCCGACGGGCTGCCCCTGGCGCCGGCCCACCTGCTCTACCTGGCCACCCGGGCCGGCGCCCTCGCGCTCGGGCTGGGCGATCAGGTGGGTGACTTCGAAGCCGGTCGGCGGTTCGACGCCGTCTGGCTGCGTCCGTCCCCGCACAGCACGCTCGACATCGTCCTGCGCCATGCCCCCGACACGACCGAGGCTCTCGCCAAGGTGTTCGCCCTCGCCACTCCGGCCGACATCGCCGGTGTCTGGGTGGACGGTCGCAACCTGACGGCGGAAGCCGTCGCTCGTCCCTCGCTCATCCCTCCCATGATCACCGCATGACGAGCTCCGCTCGTCCGCCCGAGAGGCTCCGCCCATGACCCAGACCAAGGCCACCGAGCCGGTCACCGCCGGCAAACCGATCAGCGGGTTCGATCGCTACTTCGGCATCACGGCTCACGGCTCGAACATCCCCCGCGAGCTCCGGGCCGGGTTCACCACCTGGCTCACCATGAGCTACATCCTGTTCGTGAACCCGCAGGTGCTCTCCGGCGCGATCGACGTGCCGAACGCGTTCAACCAGCTGCTGACCACCACCTGCCTCGCCGCCGCCTTCGGGTCGTTGGCGATGGGCATCGTCGCCCGCTATCCGTTCGCCCAGGCGCCCGGCATGGGACTGAACGCCTTCTTCGCCTACTCCGTCGTCGGCGCGATGGGCTACAGCTGGCAGACCGCGCTGGGTGCGGTGTTCATCTCCGGCGCGCTGTTCGTCGTGCTCAGCGTGGCCGGCGCCCGGCAGGCCATCGTCAAGGCGATCCCGCTGAGTCTCAAGTTCGCGATCACCGCGGGCATCGGCGCCTTCCTGGCCTTCCTCGGATTCAAGTCCGCCGGCATCGTGGTGGTCAACGAGGCCACCCTGGTCGGCCTCGGCTCGCTCACCCACCCGACCGCGTGGCTGGCCATCGTCGGTCTGATCGGCACCGCGGTGCTGATGTACAAGAGGGTCAAGGGCGCAATCCTGTACGGCATCATCGGCACCTCCCTGATCGCGATCATCACCCGGATCCCCGTGTACTCGGGCGCCGACGGCGGCCTGGCGCCGTTCGCCGGTTTCTCCAACGGCATCGTCGGTCTGCCGGTCTGGCCCACCGACCTGATCGGGCAGCTGGACATCGGCGCCGCTCTCGGCCTGGGTCTGTTCAGTGTGGTGTTCACCTTCTTCTTCGTGGACTTCTTCGACGCGACCGGGACGCTGACCGGGCTGGCGCAGCGAGCCGGCTACCTGGACGCCAAGGGCGACATGCCGCGGGCCCGGCTGACCTTCTCGATGGACGGACTGGCCGCCATGTTCGGGGCCTTCGTGGGCACGTCGACCACCACCGCGTACGTCGAGAGCGCCTCCGGCATCGAGGAGGGTGGCAAGACCGGGGTCACGGCCAGCACGGTCGGGGTGCTCTTCATCGTGTCGACCTTCCTCTGGCCGATCGCCGGCGCGGTCCCGGGCGCTGCGACGGCACCCGCGTTGATCCTGGTCGGGGCACTGATGATGCAGGCAGTCAAGGACATCGACTGGGTCGACCTGTCCGAGGGCGTGCCGGCCTTCCTCACGGTGATCTTGATGCCGCTGACCTTCTCGATCGCCAACGGCGTCAGCTTCGGGGTGATCGCCTACTGCGCGATCAAGCTGCTCAGCGGTGAGGGCAAGAAGGTGAGCCCGATCCTCTACGTGGTCGCGCTGCTGCTGATCGCCCGTTACGTCTTCCTCGCCGAGTAGCCCGACGAGGTGGCAGGCGCTGGCCTACTTCTCGTCGGCCGGCGCCTTCACCACGAGCACGGGTACATCCGCGTGCAGGAGGATGCTCTGCGTCACGCTGCCCATGAACAGCTTGCCCACCGGAGTGCGCCGTCGGGCGCCGATGACGAGCAGTTCCGTCTCCAGGGCGGCGGCCACATCCAGCACGGCCTCGGCCACGTCCGGGCCGGTCGTCACCTGCAGCGTCCACTCGAGGTCCTCGAGGCCGACCTCGGCCAGCACCTGGGTGATCTCGTCGCCGACGCCGGCCTTGTGCGCTTCGACCACATCGAGGTCGACACCCTCGGCCACGTGGATGACGGCCAGCGGGGCCTGCCGCAGATTCGCCTCCTTGGCGGCCTCCTGCAGGGTCAGGTGTCCGATCGGGGATGCCTGGTGGGCGACGACGACGCTCAACTCAACTCACTCCTCAGTGCCGGATGCTGCCGACCCGGCGATGGGCGGCCTCTGGAGGCCGACTCTAGTCGGAAATGTCTGGACAAACGAGTCCTTCGGTTGATCGGGGTGCGTCGCGACGCGCACCACACCGCTCAGTCCTGCGAACGGCGCGTCCAGACGTGATCGCCGGTCACCGAGGTCCCGGACGCCCCGATGATCAGCAGACACCGCATGTCCACGACGTCCGGATCGAGGTCCCGCAGGGTGGTCACCACCAGCACCTCGCCCGGTCGACCGACATCGCGACCGATCACCACCGGGGTCGCCGGGGAGCGATGCTCGAGCAGCAGAGCCCGCGCTTGCGCCACCTGCGTCGTCCGGCTGCGGGAGGCCGGGTTGTAGAGAGCGATCGCCAGGTCCGCGGTCGCGGCCGCCCGGAGCCGGCGTTCGATCACGTCCCAGGGCTTCAGCCGATCCGACAGCGACACGACCATGTAGTCGCCGCCGAGCGGTGCCCCCGCGCGAGCGGCGACCGCCTGGGCGGCGGTCACCCCCGGCAGCACGGTCACCCGCACGTTCGCGTACGCCTGGTCGGCCGCGATGGCCTCGAACGCGGCGGACGCCATCCCGAAGACCCCGGCGTCGCCCCCGGAGACCAGAGCGACCTTCTCGCCGCGCAACGCCAGATCCAGGGCGAGGCGGGCCCGGTCCAGCTCGACCGTGTTGCCGCTGGCGTGCCGCTGCAGGCCCGGTCGCGGAGGCACGCGGTCCACGTACGGGCCGTAGCCGACGACGTGATCGACGAGGGCGAGCGCATCGGTCACCTCCGGGGTGACCCAGCGGTCCGGGCCCGGCCCGAGGCCCACGACCAGCAGCTCGGCCGGCGCGGGGTCGTCTGAGAGTGGCGGGACCGCGCTCGGGGTTGCCGTCGCCCCGCTCCGGCCGCCGCTGTCGGCCCGACGATCGACCCCCGGGACGACGATGGAGGAGAAGTACGGCACCGCGTCGGGGTCGACCTCGGCGACCGGGCGCACGACCTCCCGACCCGTGCTGGCGCGCTCCACGTAGACGGCATCGGCGAGCCGGCCGGCCTGCCGCAGGGCCTCGCGGACGCCGGCGAAGGTGCGACCCAGCTTCATGATCACCACCGCATCGCTGCCGGCCAGGCGGCGAGCCAGCTCCGGGACGGGCAGGGTGCCGGGCAGCACCGTCAACACGTCCTCGTGGCGCACGAGCGGCACGCCCACCGCCGCGGAGGACGCGCTGACCGACGTCACGCCGGGCACGATCTCGCAGCGGAACCGGTCGGCCAGCCGATCGTGCAGGTACATGTAGGAGGAGTAGAAGAGCGGATCGCCCTCGGCCAGCACCACGACGGCGCGGCCGAGCGCGAGGTGCTCGGCCAGACGGGCGGCAGAGGCGTCGTAGAAGTCCTCGATCTCGCCGTAGTAGCCGTCCGCGTGATCGGTGGGGCCGACCGTGACGGGGTAGGCCAACAGCTCCTCGATCGTTCCGGCGGGGATGAACTCGGCCACGATCGACCGAGCGATCGAGGTGCCCTTCGTCCCGGAGTGGTAAGCGATCACGTCCGCCCCGGCGATCAGCCGGGCCGCCTTCACGGTCATCAGCTCCGGGTCACCGGGACCGACGCCCACCGCGTACAGGGTGCCGCCGGTCACAGCTCGTCCTCCTGGGCCAGGGCGTTCAACGCCGACGCGCACAGGGCCGACCCACCCCGGCGACCGTGCACGACCAGGTAGGGGATCTGGTCCGGGTGTTGGACGAGGGCGAGCTTGGACTCCGCCGAGCCGACGAAGCCGACCGGGATCCCGATGATCGCGGCGGGCCGGGGCCCGCCGTCGCTGATCAGCTCCAGCAGGGCGAACAGCGCGGTCGGCGCGTTCCCGATCGCCACCACCGCACCCTCGAGATCCGCACCCCACAAGGACACCGCGGCCGCCGACCGGGTGGTGCCCCACTGCGTGGCCAGCTCGGTGACCCGCGGATCGTGCAGCAGGCAGCGGACCTGGTTGCCGGCCGGCAGCCGGCGCCGG
>DATDBH010000159.1:0-16343 GCA_036524985.1 Microlunatus sp.
CCTGTGACGGCTCAGCCGTCACAAATCAGCCCACCCGTCACAAATCCACGCTCATGCGACGGCGTGACGGCTGGGACGGCACGGCGCAGACAACTCCGGCGGCCGTCTGCATCAGCTGCCGCCAACCCCTCAGCTACGACGACGGCACCCACACCCACCCCACCTGCGGAGCGACGCAATGAACGACCACACCGAACCGACAGTCCCCCACGGCGGCCAGCTGGCCTCGGTCATCAGCATCCGTCCCGGGGAGCCTGTACCGGTGACATGCAGGGTGACATACACCGTCCCCGAGGTGTCCGCGCTGCTCGGCATCTCCTGCGCCACGACATACACACTGCTTCGGACGGGCCAGATTCCGGCCCGCCGAGTCGGCTCGCGCTGGATCATCGCTCGCAGACTCTTCAACACCTGGCTCGACCAAGTGGGGGATCTCCGATGAGAGGGTCAGTGCGGAAGCGCTGTCAGTGTCGCGACGCCGAAGGTCGACGCGTCAAGCAGTGCCGAAAGGCTCACGGCTCCTGGTTCTTTGTCATCGATATTGGCTACGACCTGCAGACACGCAAGCGCAGGCAGGTCACGCGCTCAGGCTTCCGCACTCGCGACGAGGCGGAGGAAGCCATGACGAAGTCCCTGGCCGCGCTCGATGCGGGCAGCTGGACGAATGACCGCGGACTCAAACTCGGTGATTGGCTCGACAGTTGGCTGAAGGACATCGCCGATCGCAAACGGGCAGCCAAGACGGTTGCTGGCTACCGGGCTCACATCACGAACTTCTGGAAGCCTCAGCTCGGTCACATCCGCCTGCGTGACCTGCGAAGGGCGCATATCGATACTGCGCTCCGCGTGCTGGGCAGACGCCAACAGGCCGGCAAGCAAAAGGGCAACGTCGGCAGCCACGTCGAGATTCGATCGTCCGCAACGATCGACAGCTACAGGCGGACGCTCCGGTCGGCCCTCGCGGCCGCGGTGCGGCGCGACATCATCACGTACAACCCGGCATCGGGGCGCATTGACGCCATACCGTCCCGAAACGAGGCTGACGATCAGGGCGACGAGCTCGGTATCTGGGAGCCGGAGGAGACGGCCCGCTTCCTGAGCCGCGTGTCGTCCGATCGGCTTGCCGCCATGTACGAGCTTGCGGCGTACGTCGGCCTCCGGCGCGGTGAGTTATGCGGACTGCGATGGTCGGACGTGGACCCGGACGGCAAGGGACTTCGGATCCGCCAGACCATTGTCGAGCTTTCTCGATCGCAGGCACGGCCTGGTGATCTAACCTGCCCGACCTGCGCCCGCGAGCACGTCGGCCGGCATTTCAAGCGCCCAAAGTCACGTGCCGGCCGCCGCTGGGTGCCGCTCGCCGAGCCAGCCCGTGATGCGCTAGCAAGACATCGAGCAGCGCAAGACAACGAGCGCGCCGACTTCGGCTCGGACTACTTGGAGCACGATCTCGTGTTCTGCGCCATCGACGGGGACCCCCTGCGACCCGACGTGATCACTCGCCAGTTCAACGAGCACGCCAAGGCCTGCAAGTTACCGCTGATCCGCCTCCACGACCTTCGCCATGGCGCCTGCTCGCTCATGATCTCGGGCGGTGTGCCTATCGAGGTCGTGCAGATGATTCTGGGCCACTCCTCCCCGGCCGTCACGCGCACGGTGTACGCGCACCTCATGCGGAAGGCAACAGCCGATCAGGTGGAGGCGGCCACGAAGCCCTTCAGAGAAGCGGTGCGTGAGCAATCGGTGAGCAATACTCGCGCATCCGCTGGTCCGGCACGAATGGATCGGCGATAGGACACCGGCACACGACCTAGTGAGAGTGGACTTGGTGGTAACCATGGTGGTGGGCCCCGTGGGACTCGAACCCACAACCCGCGGATTAAAAGTCCGCTGCTCTGCCAATTGAGCTAGAGGCCCGTACGCTCTCACGCGCACGAACTGACATTCAACAGCACCGGGCCGACCCACGCGACCTCGATCCACCGCCCCGGCCATGCGAGGGGCCATCGACAGGTGCGATCAGCCCGATCCGGCTGCCCGCGAGCCTTCCCCGCCGACGGGAGAGCCACCAGACTCCCGCAGGGCCCGCGGGCCGAGGCCGGTCACCGTACGGCATGCCTTGTTGAACGCCTGGAGGTCGGGGATGCCGACGGTGGAGGCGATGGCGGCGATCGACATCGTGCTGTGCACCAGCAGCTGGCGGGCGTGCTCGATCCGGCGCCGGCGGAGGTAGCCGACCACGGTCACCCCCTGGCCGGCGGTGAACAACCGGGTCAGGTGGTTGTGCGACACCCCCGCAGCGGCGGCGATGGCCGGCACGGTCAGCGGCTCGGACAGGTGGCGCTCGATGTGGGCCAGTGCGCGGGTCAGGTGCTCCTGGGCCGGACTGCGGTGCTGGGACACCCGCTCGCGGTGCTGGTCGAGCGCGGTCAGTCGCAGCAGGGCGAGCCACACGTCGGCTCGGGTCCGTTCGGGCCGGGTGGCCGCCGAGTCGACGGCCGACTCCATCAGGTCGGTGATCATCGCCAGCTCGGGTCCCGGGGACATCACCAGGTGCAGCGGCCAGGACGCCCCGTCGTCGACGTCCGCGGCACTGGCCCGGAGGTGGGCGTAGAGGTGGGTCGACGGGCCTTCGTAGCGGTAGCGGATCACCGACGCCGGCGGCACCAGCGAGACGGTGCCGGGAGTGATCGCGTACCCGAGTCCGTCGACCTCCAGCTCGGCGGTGTACCCGTACAGGTGCAGTGACCACAGATCGGGGAGCTGGAACTCGTCGACGAGTCGGCCGACGCCGTGAGTCGCACGACCCTGGGAGACCACCGCCGGCGGTTCCGCCAAGTTCATGATCACGGGCGGAGCGTCGCGCGGGTGCCGAATTCTCACCAGTAGATGTCTACCACAGACCACTGAGACAACACATCGACCCCCTAGCGTGAACGATCGGAAGTGAAAAACAACCAGTCTTTTCGAGAGGAACACTCGATGACCACCCTGGTCGATCGCAAACACCGGCTGACATCGGTGGAGATGGCTCATTTCGTCTCCCACGGAAGCCTCGTGCTGAGCGCCGTGGTGCCCGACAGCCTGAACGAGCGGGCCATCGGCGTGTTGGACGCGGGCCTCCCCGGCCACCCGTACGGCACGCCGCTCGACACCGTCTTCCCGGTCGGCACCTTCGTCCGCGAGCTCCTCGATCTGCCGGCGGTGGCCGGTGCCGTGCAGAGTCTGGTCGGACCGGCCCCGGTGATCGACCACCATGCGGTCCACATCCGGCCGCCGCACGGCGGCGAGGCGCAGAACATGCACGGCGACGCGATCCTCGACACCCGCACCGACGCCTTCGACATGCAGCTCATGTACTACCCGCGCGAGGTCACCCTGGAGCAGGGCGGCACCCTGTCGGTGCCCGGCACCCACCTGCGCCGGATCAACCAGACCGGCATCGGGCGCTACCAGAACCTCGCCGGCCAGACCCGGCTCACCTGCCCGGCCGGCACCGTGGTCCTGCTGCACCACGGCATCTGGCACGGCGGCCGGCGCAACGACTCCGACCAGCCGCGCTACATGTTCAAGATCCGGTTCAACCCGACGGTCCGGCAGCTCCGGTTGTGGAACACCGACGACATCGACGATCCCGCCGTACGCCACGAGCTGACCGCGGGCTTCGGCTGGACGAACGCCAACGAGGGCCGCCTCGAGCTGGTCAACCGGGCGAAGCTCTGGCGCTACCTGACCGGCGACGAGCTGTTCGACATCGACTATTACCTGACCCGCGAGCAGATCCGCCCCACCCACCTCGCCCCGGGGGCCACCGACGTACGGCTTGGATCCAGCCGCTCCGGCGACGGTTGGGGGCTGTGACCATCCCGGTCCGGCCCGACGCCTCCGCCCCGACCATCAGTCGTCACCCCTGTTACGCCCGCTCGAGGAAAGGTCCCACATGAGCACCACCATCACCGCCGGCCTGTCCGTCGAGGAGTCGTTCGCCACCCCCTCGGCCACCCCGCACCTGCGCCAACAGGTCCTGGTCCTCTACCTGGGCACGTCGGCGCTCGACTCCGACGTCATCGGCTGGACCCGCTACGACGGCACCGGTCGGTCCCGACCGACCATGGGTGACAGCGACGAGGCGCCGTACGCGTCCGGCCTCGACGCCCTGCTGGACGGCTGGCGGCTGCTGCAGCTGTCGCAGCTGCTCGGCCACGAGCGCGGTCACGAGTACGACACGGGCTACCTGCCGTACGAGTTCGTGTTCGAGCGGCTGGTCGACGTCACCGCCTGAGCTCGCGGGCTACGGGGCCGCGCGGTGCTCCCGCCACTGGCGGACGACACGTTCCACGTCGACCTCGCCGATGACGATCCTGGGACCGTCGATGCCGCGCCGCCGGGCGTCCAGGATCCGGGTGTTGAGGTCCAGCACGATCTCGCGAACCTGGTCCTCGCTCGTGCAGTCGGCGACGCTCTCGGCGATCTCGGCCGTCTCCTTGCGCAGCAACAGAGAACCCGGCAGCGGCGGCCGGAGGTTCTCGCGTTCGAGGAGTCCCTTGACCCACCAGTTCTCGTCAGGGCGGCCGCCCAGACCCTTGATCGGTTGGCCGGCCCCCCGCAGGTTGTCGAACTCACCGCGCTCCTGCGCCTCACGGATCTGCCGGTCGATCCAGGACTCGTAGCCGACCATCTCGCCTCCCTGACTGCGCCACGTCGTGCGATCAGGCTACCCAGTCATGATCACCGAGGCGCGCGGGTCTTTCGACGGCGTGTGGCAGGCTGACGGCCGTGGAGGGCTGGCAACTGGGGCTGATCGCCGTGATCGCCGTCGGCCTGCTGGCCATCGTGTTCGGTGCCGTACGCGATCGACGGATCAACGAGCGCCGCCGCCGGGAGATGCTCGCTCCGCCCGAGCGGTCCATCCCGAAGTTCTCCCCGGACGCTCCCACGCCGAACTACCTGTCCGAGCTCCAGGCCCGGCGGCCGCCGCCCGACGCGCGGCCGACCGAGCTGTCACCCGCCGAACGGGACGAGCTGCGGACGGCCATGGAGGAGCCCGATGTCACCACGATCGAGCACGGCTACGCCACCCCCGACCTGGTCACCGACCCGGCGACGGGCTGGTCGGTGCTGCACCGGCCGAACGTCCTCGTGACCGAGACGAGCGTCTCCACCGTCCGCGAGCTGCTCGGGGTGATGGAGAACCAGCTGCCGACGGGACGGCCGCTGGTGGTCGTCGCGCCCGGCCTGGCGGACGAGCTCGTCGCCACGTTCGCGGTCAACCACCTCCGGCAGACGATCACGATCCTCCCGGTCATCGTGGCCGACGAGGCGGCCCGCCGACGGATCGCGACGGCCACCGGAGCGCAGCTGATGAGTCACGCCGACCTACAGTCCGGCTACCTGGTCCCCGGTCTGCTCGGCACCTGTGAGACCTGGATCTCCACCCCCCAGCAGAGCTATGTGCTCCGGTGAGCCGCACCACCACCCGCTGGGCGTACGTGGCGGCGATCTGCCCGGTGATCTTCGGTACCACCTACCTGCTGACCACCCAGTTCCTGCCGCCCGGCCGGCCGTTGCTCGCCGCCTTGATGCGGTCGCTGCCGACCGGCTTGGTGCTCCTGCTCGCCACCCGCTCCTGGCCGCCCCGTGACTGGTGGGGCCGCTTCGCGATCTTGTCGGTGATGTACTGCTCGGCGTTCTTCCCGCTCCACTTCATCGCCGCCTACCGGCTCCCCGGAGGTGTCGCCTCGGTGATCAACTCGGTGACTCCTCTGATCGTGGTGGTGCTCTCCGTTCCCCTGCTGCAGCAGAGAATCCGGACGATCGACATCGTGGCCGGCTGTCTCGGGATCTTCGGAGTCGGCCTGCTGGTGCTGCGCTCGACGGCGCAGCTCGACGGCTGGGGGATCCTGGCCATGACCGTCTGCGTGATCATGATGGGCTTCTCGACCGTGCTCACCAAGCGCTGGGGCCATCCGCCCGGCTTCAACGCCGCCGGCTTCACTGGCTGGACCTTTCTGCTGGGCGGGTTGACGCTGTTGCCGTTCACGCTGGCGATCGAGGGTCTGCCCGACTCCTTGACGGCCCGCAACATCGGCGGTCTGGTCTACCTGGTGCTGTTCAGCGGGATCCTCGCGTACAGCCTCTGGTTCTGGGGTCTGCAGCGTCTGCCGGCGACTGCGGTGAGCTTCCTCAGCCTGCTGAATCCGGTGGTGGCCGCGGTTCTCGGCTGGGTGGTCCTCGACCAGGTGCTCAACGGCTGGCAGATCACCGGGGCCGTCCTGGTGCTCGTCTCGGTGCTGCTCGGCCAGAACCTCACCCTCCTGCGGCGGACCCCGTTAGCATCGCGCAGGTGAACGACGACGCACCCCACGAGGACCACCGCTGGCCCCGGTCGGTCTACGGGGTCGGTTCCGAGCCCGACGCGCGCTTCTCACTCGCCAACGAACGGACCTTCCTGGCCTGGATCCGCACCTCACTCGGCTTCCTGGCCGGTGGCGCCGGCATCGCCGCCGTCAGCGCGATCATCGGCCGGTTGAGTCTGGAGCTGAAGCTCGCGTCGCTGCTGTTGCTCATCTGCGGGCTGGTCTGCGCGATCGGTGCCTACGTCCGCTGGAGCAGGAACGAACGGGCGATGCGCACCGGTCAGCCGTTGCCCTCCTCCCCCGCGATGCCCCTGCTGACCGCGGTCCTGGCCGCGGTCGCCCTGTTGGCCATCGTCGTCGTCGGGCTGCAGTAGCCATGGCCCTGGAGCCGACCCTCCCCGCCGAGCGGACCCGGCTCGCCTGGCAGCGTACGGTCCTCGCCGGTGTGGTGTGCCTGCTCGTCGTCCTCCGGCTGCTGACCGAGGTGTCGGTGTCGCTCGTCGTCGCCCTCGGCCTCGCGCTGCTGCTCGGCGCGGTGTTCCTGCTGGGCGCGACCATTCGCCGGGCGGTGCGGGGGCGGGAGCTGTCCACCGACACCGCCGTCGGGCGCAACGCCGCCCTGCTCACGACCCTGGTGTCGGTGGCCTGTGTCGGCGGGATCGCGTACGTGGTGCTGTCCTAGCCACGGAAGTTCTGGAGCACCAGCACGAATAGTCGCGGAAACCGGCACAGAACGGGGGGGGGACGGGATCAGGCGTAGCCCAGGGCATGCAGGCGGGCGTCGTCGATGCCGAAGTGGTGGGCGATCTCGTGCACGACCGTGATGTGCACCTCCTCGATCACGTCCTCGATCGAGTCGCAGATGGCCAGCGTCGGCTGACGGTAGATCGAGATCTTGTCCGGCAGCACCGCGCTGTAGAACTCACCCCGCTCGGTCAGCGGAATGCCCTCGTAGAGACCCAGCAGGTCGGGTTGATCGGGGGGTGGGTAGTCGTCCACCACGATCACGCAGTTCTCGATCATCGAGATCAGCTCGATCGGGATGGTGTCGAGGGCCTCGGAGACCAGCTCCTCGAACTCGGCGCGGGCCATGGAGATCACCACTCCGATGGTAGTTGGACCCCTTCCGACTGCCCACTCTGAGAATAACAACACTGTAGTTTTCGCCTGATGTACGGCGTGTCGCATTGCCAAAGTGACCAAAAAGCAACTCACGCCTTGCCGTAACGAGTGTGACACGTTTAGAGTCCTGCGTTATCTGGGGTTGCTGTTGCTGACGTGGCGAGACGTGCGGAAGTGGCAACAGCCCGACCTGCCGACGAGGACCCGAAGGGAGCCGCACGTGAGCACGACACGCAGAACGGTCGTCGTGGCGTCGCTGGTGGCCCTCTCGGGTCTGATCAGCGGGCTCGCCGGCACAGCCGCGGCCGACACCTCGATGACCGCCACCACGGGAGTCAACGTCCGCTCCGCCGCGAGCACCAGCGGCAAGATCGTCGGCGGTCTGTACCGCGGTCAGACCGTGACGGCGGTCAGCACCACGGGCAGCTGGACCAAGATCAAGTACGGCTCCGGCACCGGCTACGTCTCGAGCCAGTACCTGAAGGGCGGCGGGACCCTGCCCGGCGGCACGACCGCCCAGACCCGGGTCACCACCACCGCCGTCAACCTGCGCAAGGGTCCAGGACTCTCGTACGGCAAGATCAAGGTCCTGGCGGTCAACTCCACCGTCACCCTCACCGGCAAGGTGGCACGCGGCTACACCGAGGTCAAGAGCGGCGCGACGGCCGGCTGGATCGCCAGCCAGTATCTGCGTCAGCCCAGCAGTCTTCCCGCCATCACCGGCACCAAGGTGACCACCGCCGACCTGCTGATCCGGACGACCTCGGGCGCCGACGCCAAGGTCGTCGGAGAGATCGCCAAGGGCACGACCGTCTCGATCACCGGCACGACCCAGAACGGTCGGGCCCAGATCATCTACGCCAAGGCGATCCGCTGGGTCACGGCGAAATACCTCAGCACCCCGGTCGGCACCGGCCCGGTCGCACCGGGTCTGCCAGCGATCACCGGCACCCGCTACGCCACCACGACGTTGATCATCCGCAGCACGCCCGACGCGGACTTCCAGTCGGTGACCGAGGTCGGCATTGGCACCCCGCTCAGCATCACCGGCGTGGTGAAGAACGCCCGGATGCAGATCGTCTACGACAACGCCGTCCGCTGGGTGACCGCGCAGTACCTGTCGACGACGGTGCCGCTCACACCGACCTACCCGGTGGAGAAGGGGCTCAAGCCCAACGCGATCAAGGTGCACCGGGCGGTGCGGGCCACCTTCCCCCAGATCACCTCGATCGGCGGCGTCCGCAAGGACCCGATCCCGGACCATCCGTCGGGCCGCGCCCTGGATCTGATGATCCCGAGCTACAAGACCGCCTCCGGCAAGGCTCTGGGTCAGAAGGTCGCCCTGTGGGCGAAGGCCAACGCCGTGAGCCTCGGCATCGAGTACGTGATCTGGGACCAGCACATCTGGAACATCAAACGGGACAAGGAAGGTTGGCGCTACATGGCCAACCGCGGCGGCGACTCCGCCAACCACAAGAACCACGTGCACATCACCGTGTTCGGCTGACGCTCGCCGAACCCCCCCAGACGTGGGGTCGGTTCTCCCCCGGGAACCGACCCCACGAACATCTTCAGACCCCGCCTGCCGCCGGGCGAGGTGTCAACGCTCGACCGGAGACCAGTCGCTCGCTGTCGGCTCCATGTGCGGGGTCGCGTTCATCCGCTGACGTACGTCGGCCAGCGCGGCGTAGATCGTGCGGCGAGCCCGGTTCTGGTTGCCGAGCGGACGGTGCTCCGGCAGCGAGTGCCAGGGGTTGAACCGCAGCGTGTCGGCCAACCGCTGCTGGACGGTGGTGTCGAACGCCTGCACCGGCAGACGCAGGGTGGCCACCCGCACCGGTCGCGAGCGCCGCCGGGACCAGACCACACCGGCGTGCTCCAGGGGCATCGTCGTCGGATCGGTCTGCCGTTGCACCAGCAGGTCGAAGATGACCTCCCGCGTCGTCAGCGTGGCGATCATGGCCTCGCGAAGGTAGTCGGGTCCGGGCCGCAGCGGCACCCGCAGCCGACGGTCCGGGGGGACGACGGGCCGTGGCCTGAACAGATAGCGGACGGCCTGACCCTCGCCCAGCAGGTAGGGCGTGCAGCTGTCGTAGCCGACCTGCAGCGGGCTGGCAGCGGTGATCGCGTACAGGCCCTGCATGATCAGGTCCGACAGGTGCAGGTGGGAGGGCCGGATGAAGTAGAACAGCGGCGTCCCGTTCCCGATCTCCCGCTGCAGGATGGCGTTCTGCACCACGTCGGGGGTGGTGAAGGTCGGTGCGCTGATGCCGAGCAGGTCCTGGGTCGCCGACTCCTCGCCGAGCAGCTTCGGGCCCGCGACCCCGAGCACCTTCACCGCGATGCTCATGATCGCGTTGTCGTGCAGGTCCGGCGGTGCGGTCGGGCCCGGACCGGCGAAACGGACGAAGGCGCGATAGGTGAGCGGCTCGGCGAACAGCCCACGCCGCAGGGAAGCGGGCAGGTCGTCGGCCACGGTGAGCTCGGCTCGAGCCACCCCGTACGTCTTCGTGTTGCCGGCCCGTTCGGCGTGGGCACGTGCGTAGGTGGTCTCGGTGAAACGCGACATCGCCGCGATGATCTGGTTCGTCGCCGCCGACTCGCCTGGCAGCTCCCGTTCCTCGGCGAGGGCGAGGCCGTGGTCGGGTAGCCGGCGCCGGACGTTCCACTGCACCAGGGCCTGCAGCCAGGGCCGGACCGCGATGTTGATCAACGGTCGGATAAGGGGGTCGACCCGGCGCGCCACCCAGAAGCACCGGACCAGGACGTCGTTGACGACCTTGTCGAGTCTCACCACGAGCCGGCCGCCAGGTAGCCCCCAGCCGCCAGATAACGCAGGGCCCGTTGGCCGGGCAGGAAGAAGTAGGCGCCACCCCGCGTGGTGACGAACTCCGGCAACCCGCCG
This sequence comes from Microlunatus sp., assembly GCA_036524985.1. Taxonomy (GTDB): domain Bacteria; phylum Actinomycetota; class Actinomycetes; order Propionibacteriales; family Propionibacteriaceae; genus Microlunatus. The sequence continues at coordinate 10,384 of DATDBH010000159.1, forward strand.
GCCCGGGTGCGGAACGGCTGGCCGGGGATGGTGAAGACGCCGCCCGGGGCACGCGGCGCGACCAGTGGATCCAGGTCGGTGCCGAGACCCGCGAACTTCGGGTCGTTGAGCCAGCTGTGCTGGACGAACTCGAACTGCCGGCCCAGGTTGGCGTTCAGGGCGACGAACTGAAGGCCCCGCTGACCGTCATGGTCGAAGACCCGGCCGCGCCGCAGCAAGCGATGCCGATCGGTGACGGCCTGGGAGGCGTCCGATCCCGGTCGAGGATCGAGGGAGTCGCGCGGATTGGCCCGGCGGACATGCGCACCGAGCGGGCAGCGCAGCCCACGGACGTCGTCGTGGTGGTAGCCGAAGTCGTTGGCCGTGGACAGCTCCGGGCGATCGACGTCCGGGCTCTGCACCAGCGACGCCCCGCCGCGCCAGCGACCGACCATCTTCGCGGCGAGCAGCTCGGGGTCCAGACCGAGCTCCCGGGCGGTCGCCCCCACGTACGCGTCGAAGGCGGCGACGTCCTGGGCGAGGGTGCGCAGCACCAGGTAGGTCCCGTTGCGGCCCAGGTCCGCGCCGCCCTCCGGGTAGCCACGGTCCGCGCCGGCCGGCAGCGCCGGCAGCAGTCGCTGCGGATCCAGCTGCGCCGGCAGCACCGGGCGCTGGGTGAGCAGCCCGTACGCGTTCGGGTAGCCGAGCACGAACTCCCCCAGCGCGACCGGGCGGGCGCTGGTGTCGTCGGCGCTGGAGGCCAGCTCCGGCACGTACGGCTGCGAGATGCCATCCCGGAACCCGAACGGCTCGACGTCGCTGCTGCCGTGGGTCTCCAAGGCGTCGAACAGCACGACCCCGACGGCGGACGCCCGCTCGTCGAGGCCCCCGGTCGCCACCGCCAGCAGATCGGCGCTCGCGGCGTACGTGATCACCAGCAGGTCGACGCTGGCCTGGTCGTCACGGCCCCACCGCCAGGCCTCCGGGGTGTCACCCAGGAACCGGCTCCTGCCCGCTCCGGTGATGCCGGCCAGGAACTCGTCGCTGAACCCGTCGGTGATCATCGGCGACACGCCCAGCGCGGCCAGGCCGGTCGCGGTGAGAGCGACCTGGGTGGCCACGGACACGTCCCGGTCGGCGGCGGAGGTGACCTCGTCGACCAGGCCGGCCAGGAACCGGCGTCCGTCGGAGCCCTCCGGCAGGTGATAGAGCGCGTAGCGGGCGTCGGGCAGGGTGCGCAGGGCCGAGCGCAGCAGCGCCTGCAGGTCGTCGAGCTCCACCCCACTCACAGCAGCGCCAACCACTCGGCCGCACGCGCGTCGTCGAGCGGGGTGCTGAGTCCGCGTCGGATCGCCACGTTGGCGCGGATGTTGGCCATCGTCAGGGTGGGGTGCGCGGCGTAGGACACCGAGGTCTCCAGCTGGTGACAGCGCAGGTAGTCCTTGAACGTCTGCTCGTCCTTGGCGCCACCGAAGATCAGCCAGCGGGTCCGCGGATAGCCGACCCCGTTGCTGAAGATCACGTTCAGACCCCAGGACAGCTTGTCGATGAAGTCGTTCATGTAACTCTCCAGACTCCCGTCGTAGCAGCTGGTGAAGATCATCCGGCGACCGCCGTCGAGCGGCACCCACCGGGCGACGTGGATCGTGGTGACGCCGGCCAGCGAACCTCGGATGAAGACGCACGAGGCCGCGACGGAGATCCCCAGCAGGACGATCTTGACGGTGCTGGCCCGCAGCCTGCCGGCCTTGACCACCCCGAGGGCCCCGAAGGGGTTGTGGGCAAAGGCGTCCTCCCGGCTGCGCAGTCGTTCCACCCGTGCGCGGTCGGGACGCTCGACCGACGACGGATCGCTCCGCTCGAGGCGGCGGAGCGCGAGCAGCCACGGGATCGCGACCACGATCAGCAACGGCAGCAGGACGAGCACGAGGAGCACCGCCGTCGCCAGCGTGGTCCACCGTCGCGCCCGGGCCGTCCACCGCTCGTCGGCGGCCGGCTCCAGCGCGTAGGCCATCGCCGGGTTGGCGGCGAGGTCCGCCCGGAGTCGGCGATGGATCTCGCCCGCCCGCAGGCTCAGGAGCTCCGTCCGCTGTTCGTCGAGGCGGCGCTGCAGCCAGTCGCTCAGTCGGGCCTCGGCGCCGATCCGGGCCACGGTCAGCCCCACCGTGTTCACGTACGACGCCGCGCTGGCCACCCGGTGCTCGCGCAGCCACTGCGGCCGGTCGCTGGGTGAGGTGGGGTAGCCGACGCAGTGCCCGAACAGCTGGTCCAGCAGCGATCCGGCGCGCCGATCGAGCTCGCGCAGGTGCCCGGCCACCGAGCCGTCGACGTCGGCGGTGTAGACGAGGCTCTCGACGATCGCGCCGCCCGGCAGCGACGCGTCGCCGGGGATGGTCAGCCAGCGGGCGAAATGCACGCCGGGCAGGGTGGCCAGCGGACTGCAACCGGTGGACACCTCGGCGTCGGCGGCCGCGAGGGCAGCCTGCAGGGCCGGTCCGACACCCTCGCGCACCGCCGCCTGCACGCACACTGCCGTCGACACGTCGTCACTCGGCGGTGTCGAAGCGCAGCGCGAAATTCAAGATCTTCTTGTCGTCCCAGAACACCACACCCAGGTAGAGGCCCGGGGCGACCAGCCGGATCTCGTCGCGGATCCACTGGGCCACCAGCGAGGTCTCGCTGTAGTCGATGATGATCGCCTCCGCGCCGTCGAACCAGCTGGTGCCGTAGAACACCCTCGCGCGGATGGCGTCGAACCCGAACGGGGTGATCTCGTTGCGCAGATCACCGTTCTCGGGATCGAAGACCTTCCCCTTCCAGGCGATCAGGTGCACCAGCTTCGCGGTGATGTCGGCCGCGACGGTGTCGGGCGCGAAGATCACAGTGCCGTCGCCCTCCCCCGCCGGGATCGGCCCCGCCGGAGAGGTGCGGAACAGGTCGTCGAGCTCTTGCTGACTGAGATCCAGCAGGTCGAGGGCGGTGAGGGCCATGGTGATTCCTTTCATGCGTTCTGATCGCGTCGTTGGGGTGAGGGTTCACGAGCGAGGTCGTTCAGTGCGAGGGCTGAGCGGCGGGGCGATCGGGCGACGAGGTGGTGCGGGACAGTGGGTCGGTGCGGACAGTGGGTCGGTGCGGGACAGTGGGTCGGTGCGGGACGGTGGGCCGGTGCGGGACGGGGGGTCGGGGGCGTCGATGACGCCGAGCACCAGCAGCAGCTGAGCCACCAGGTAGGTGCTCATGATCAGCAGCTCGGCGTGCTCGAGCCGCCCGGGGTAGACGAAGCTGGTGATGGCGATGGACATGTCCGAGATGATGAAGACGATGCCGCCGACCGTGGCTGTCGGTCCGAGGCCCGTGGCGAGCACCGCCATGACGCCGAGAGTGAGACCGTACGCGACGAGCGCCGACCCGTAGAGCCAGCCGGCGGACGGGACCACCCAGGCCAGCAGCGCCGTGACCCCCAGCGCGTAGCAGGCCAGCAGCCCTGGCCGGTCGAGCACACTGCGCGAGCGGTACGGCCAGAACGCGACCATGAAGCAGACGTGGCCCAGAAAGAAGAACCCGATCTTCCAGGCGATGTGCGGCACCAGCAGATCGCCGAGCCAGTCGCCGAGCCAGCCGAAGAACAGGGCGGCCAGCACCCAGTGCCGCAACCGATCCCGGGGCCGGGAGGTCACCAGCACCCCACCGAGAGCGGGGAGGGCCACGATCAGTGCGGCCAGGGCCACCCAGAACAGGTGCGCGGTCTCGGCGATCAGGTCGACCATGGCGACGGAGACATAGATCGTCAGCCAGATCCGGGCCCCCCGACCCATGTCCGGCCACGCCACCGATCGGCCGCCGACAACTGACTCCCCCATGGACCCACGCCTCCCCCGCCGCCCGCGCCGCGGCTACCACCTGAGGAGCATCGGACGGATCCGGCTGATACGTCGCCCGAGGTTCGGTAGAGTCGGTCGGGTTCTACCGGTCCCCATCGTCTAGCGGCCTAGGACTCCGCCCTTTCAAGGCGGCAGCGCGGGTTCGAATCCCGTTGGGGATACTTGAGTAAGTGGCACTTGACTAGGGCGAACGGTGATCGTGCTGACCTGGCCTCAGCCCACCGGATCTGTTCAGGTCGCATCAGGGACGCACGGCGTCGATTTTCAGTAGGTCGTCCAGTCGGTCGACGGCTGCGTCGGTGTCGTCTTCGAAGAGTCCACCGTAGCGAGTCAAGGTGAATGCGACCGAGTGGTGGCCGGCCAACTCTGAGACCTCCCGGACGTTGCACCCGAAACCAGCTACAGCGACTGGCCTACGAGGTCACCCTCAACCCCGCCGCCGCAACAGCCTAAAGACGGTCTCTGCCACGAAGGGAATCTTCGCGTCAGAAGTGGGTGTCTCAGACGTAACGCTCAACCACCCTCTTGCGGGCAGCCGCCAGAGGCTGCCGTCAGGGCGCCCTGTCTCACTGCGCTCAAGCGCCGCTTTTACGCTCTGCAGGCGTGTACCCCACGTCGCGGCTGGTCATGCTCGCTGGTTCCTCGGCGGGGTCGGGCAAGAGCACCACGATGCGAGCCGTCGCTGCGAGGCTCCGTGGAGACGGGCGTGATGTCCTGTCGATCACTGAAGACGACGCCTGGGGTGATCGGCAACTCGACGGTGCCCCTGTTGACCGGAGTCGAGCGTTGCCCCTGTTCGTCGAGCTCCTCCATGAAGAGCGTGACGGTGGCACCAGTCCGGCGATGGTGGTCAAGGCGTTCCAGCTGCTGATGCAGGAGGCGCTAGACCGATCCGCGATCTGGTTGCAGGACTGGACGTGGCCCGAGATGTTCAGCATGCTCGGCTGGGATCGACAGCTGCGGTTGCAGACATCGATGCGGCTGCAAGAGATGAGTGCGCCTTTGCTCCCTGTGGTCGTGTACCTGCGCCTCGATCCGTCGCATGCTCTGCGCCGGGCCCTTAACGAGCGAGGCACGACATGGTTCAACCGGTATGCGCAGGGGCGCCTCGAGGAACCTGTGACAGCTGAGCTCGTGAGCGAAGTCGCAGCAAAGAGCCGTGAGGCCGAGCCGCAGCGCCTAGCCGACCTGGCGGGCTGGCAGGTCCTCTTCGTCGACGGCACCAGCACTGAGGCCGACGTCGCCGATGCCGTCTGGCGGGATGCGCGCCTCTAGCGGCTTCCGGTTCATTCCGCGACGACGTCGAACACGCCGTCGTCTTGAGAGTCAGCACCATCGTCGAACCAGGCGGCTCCACCCCGGCCGCTCCCTCAGGCCGGCGATCGCCGGCGTCGTGATCGCGATCTGGGGGTGGCGACGGTCTTCACCCTGAACGCGGTCTCAATGGTGCCTCTCGCCGTGGCGCTGGTGACTTGGGAACGGCTCGTCAACCAGACCGCAACGGCGAGAGCGGTTCACGCCAGCGCCTCGGGCCGACGGCAGGTATGTGTGGCACGGGCCGGTCCTCCAACGGTGCATCTCTCTCCAGAGGACCAGCAGCCGCCGCCACGAGCTGACGGCATCGACCCGCATCGCCACCGCCCGGCCTCGTGCCGCCGTCCCGAGCGACACGACGACCTCGAAGGCGAACCTGCCCACAGCAGCCCTTCCGGCCGACTGCACCTGCTCAACAGAAGCAAGAGATCAGGCTGCGAGCACCCTCGCCTTGAGCTGGTCGAACTCGGCCTGGGTGATGGCACCGCTGTCCAGTAGACCCTTGGCCGACGCGATCTCGTCCGCGGCGCTCTTGGGGGATCCGGCGGCCACGGATCTGACGTATTCGTTTTGGGCATGCTGCATGGCCTTCACCTGTTCCAGTTGGCGCTCCTGCATACCGTGCCCACGGGCGATGATGTATACCAAGATGCCTAGCCACGGAATGACGATCACGAACAGCACCCACAGCGTCTTCGCTACGCCGCCGATGTCTCTGCTGCGGAAGATGTCGCCCAGGATCCACCACAGGCACATGAACCAGGCGAAGAACAGGAAGAACTCAAA